>JBGPGJ010000212.1:0-4429 GCA_041483795.1 Sulfurifustaceae bacterium | reverse complement strand
TTTGCACGCAGCCTGCGCACCTGGTTTATTGCCTACGGCATCGGCGCCCCGGTGCTGTTCCTCACAAACAAGGAAGCGTGGAGCGTGATCAGTGCATCGGCACAGGGTCGGACGATCGCGTATTTGTTTCTTGTCGGCGTCGCGTTACAGATCGTGGCGGCGATGATCTACAAAACCGCAATGTGGTATCTGTACGTAAGCGAACTCGAAAACCATCGGTCGGGAGATTGGCGGGTCAAGTTCTCCGATTGGATTTCCGGAAATTACTGGCTGGAGATCATCGTATTTGACTTAAGCACGCTCATCCTCTTCGGTTGGGCGACGCTCAAGGTGTTACTACTTTTTGCCTAGCGCCTCACCCGAAACGCGCGTGGAACATCCATATTCCTACCGCACCGAACACGAAGAGTCCCGCACCGTAGAGCGCAGCGGCCCAACGATAGCGTTGGACTAGTTGCCTCTGCGGGAATGCGGAGAGAATAAACGGCCGGGCGCGATCGTGCGTCGGACCGAGCAGATTGATCCCGTCGGTGAATGTCTCCATCTGTTCTTGCCGCGCTTTCATGACTTCGCGCCGCGCCTGCGCCCGGGCGAGCATCCATTCCTTTTCGTCAATCTGGCCGTCGTGATTGAGGTCGAAGCGCGTCTTGAGTGCGGGCTGATTTCTTTTCCATTCGTGCAATAGCGTGCTCACGTCTTCATCCACCGTCGGCGTGGACGTGTAGCTGCTGACATTTTTTAACAGCCCGAGCGCATAGATCGGATCGCCCGAATTAATGCGCCATTCGGTAAAGCGGTGTGGATTGCCGCTTTGGCGCGTGACAAAAAACGTGCGCATGAACGTCGCCACCGCGTCGGGCATCGCCGGCGAACGCGTGAATCCGGAGGAAGAGCTCCAGACCTCCTTGTGTTTCGGTGCGATTTCGGCACCCTCCGAGTCAACCGCCACGCGCCCGGTATTGTCTTCGAGCCAGAACGTATCGGTACTCTCTCCGCGATCCACGACTTGCCAGCGACGTTGTTCGCCGCCTTTGTAATGAGTGATGGTCTGTTCCTCGACGATGTAGCGGAACCAGCAACATCGCAGCCCCGTGAGCGGAGCGATCGTCGGCGCGCCATCCATGGAGCGCGCAATTCCTTCGAGCTCGACGTAACCCTGCGGCGCCGAGCGCGTTTTGGAGGTGGCGATCAAGCGCACCTTGGCGAGGTTCGCCCACGCGCGCCACAGGCCGAAGCCGGCGCCGAGCGCGACGGCGACGATGGCGATCTTTACGTGCGTCGGGTCGGCCTGCGCAATGTCCCGCGCCAGGTCCGCGAGAATGCCGCCTCGTGCCATTAGCTGTTGAACAGCGTCTTGACGTTAACGTCCTTGAGTTCTTCCTGCTCAAAGGTGAGCAGCGGGCGCGGACCGAAGTTGAACGTACGCGCGATTATTCCGTCGGGGAACTGCTCGATGCGTACATTGTTGGCGTTCACGGTGTCGTTGTAGTACTCACGCCGATCGGCAATTTGTGCTTCGAGCTGGGAAATACGATTTTGCAGGTGTTGGAACGATTCGTTCGCCTTGAGGTCGGGATAATTTTCGGCGACGGCGTACAGACCGATGAGGCCCTTGCGCAGCTGGGCTTCGGCCGCGCCGAGCGCGGTCACGTCGCCGTGTTCGCGCGCCATGCCCACCGCCGTGCGCGCCTGAGTGACTTTCTCCAGTACCCCGCGCTCGTGTGTCATGTACTGTTTGCAAGTTTCGACGAGCTTCGGCAGCTCGTCATGGCGTTGCTTGAGTAACACGTCAATATTGGACCACGCCTGCGACACATTGTTTTTCAGTCGCACCAGGTTGTTGTAGATCATGACGACGTACAGAAACAGCGCGAGCAACGCGCCCAGAACGACGAAGCCGGTAATACTCATGGCGACCTCCCGAAGTTGGTACAAGGAAGTATAGACAGGAGTCCGGCTAGCTGGGTTGGACCGCGACCTCCTCGATTTTTCCATCGCGAATGCGAAAGCCGCGTATCTCGGGAGCTTGGTGCGGCGCCGTTGCAATAATAAGGTAGAGCGCTTCGGGGTACCCGTGCTGTCGCACGTCCGTGGGCGACGGATACGCCGGCGAACCGGGATGGGAGTGATAGATGGCGATCAAATCCTCGTCGGCCTCGCGCATGCGGCGCATGGCCTCGATCTGCCCCTTCGGGTCCATCTCGAAGAAGCGTCGGCGGTCACGTGCGACGTTCGGAATGGGATACCTGCGGTGGAGTTCGCCGCGGACGCCGGAGATCAGACCGCAGATCTCCTCGTCGGGGGACTCGCTGGCAAGGCGACGCAGTTCGTTAGCGAGCGAGCGGGGAAGCCTGACGCTGTCCATGGCTGCAAACCGGGCAGGCGGGATCGCGGCGCAGTTTCATGGTGCGCCACTCCATCGTGCGCGCATCGAGCAGCAGCAGTTTGCCTACAAGTGTTTCGCCCACGTCGAGCAAGAGTTTGAGCGTTTCGGTCGCCTGAATGCAGCCGACGATGCCGGCGACGGGCGCGAGCACGCCCATCTGTGCACACGGTTCGTCCGGTTCGTTGACCTCTTTAAACAAGCACGCGTAGCACGGGCTGTCCGGCCGATTCGGGCGGAAGACGCTCACCTGCCCTTCGAAGCGCACGACCGCGCCCGAGACAAGCGGCGTGCGTTCCTCGACGCATACGCGGTTGATGGCGTAGCGCGTGGCGAAGTTGTCGGTAGCGTCCACGACGACGTCCGCGCGCCGCACTTCCTCGCGCAACGCGGTGTCGTCAAAGCGCACACGAATTGCTGTAATTTCGATTTCGGGATTGAGCGCGCGCAATGTTTTCAACGCCGATTCCGTTTTGTCCATACCGACGGCAGCAGTCGTGTGCACGATCTGGCGTTGCAGATTCGTGAGATCCACTTTGTCGTGGTCCACGATCACGAGTTGTCCTACGCCGCTCGCGGCAAGATAAATGGCAACGGGCGAGCCAAGCCCGCCGAGTCCGATCACCAGCACGCGCGCCGCCAGCAACTTCTGCTGCCCCGCCACGTCCACTTCAGGCAGCAGGATATGGCGGCTGTAGCGCAGTAGTTGCGCGTCGTCGAGCGAGGAAGGCACGGTGCGAACGTCACAGGTCTTCATACAAACTACCTTAACACGGAGAACTATTGTCGGTCACCGCGCTTCGATAACGCGCGCATTGCCGGCGAGATCGCGATGACATTCAATGTCGCAAAAGCCCGCATCGGCAAGGATTTTGGCGACCGCGTCGGCCTGGTCGTAGCCGTGCTCCAGTAATATCCAGCCGCCAGAGCGCAGCCGCGCACGCGCATCGGCGGCAATATGTCGGATCGCGTCGAGGCCATCCAGTCCGCCGACGAGCGCCGCTTTAGGCTCGAAACGCGGGTCGCCTTCCTGTAAATGCGGATCGTCGGCGCGCACGTAGGGTGGGTTGCTCACGATGATATCGAATTGTTTGCCCCCGAGCGGCGCGAGCCAGTCACCGAGTCGAAACTCGACATTGCCTATTCCCAGGTGGTGCGCATTGTCGCGCGCGACAGCGAGCGCAGCGGGCGAAGTGTCGGTGGCGATCACTCGACAGTGTGGACGCTCGTGTGCGATAGCAAGCGCAATCGCGCCGCTACCGGTGCCGAGGTCGGCGACGGCGCCATCGGCGTCGCGTGGAATCCGCGCGAGTGCGCACTCAACCAGAAGCTCGGTTTCCGGGCGTGGAATCAAAACCGCGGGCGTTACGTTGAGCGCCAGCGACCAAAACTCGCGCGTGCCCGTGAGGTAGGCAAGGGGTTCGCCGGCCCGCCGGTGCGCCACGAGTCGTCGGAGCCTGTCGTATTGTTCGGTATCGAGCGATTCGCTCGAACGTGTGATGAGCGCGGCGCGCGTGGCACCGCAGACGTGCATCGCCAAGGTTTCGGCGTCGAGCCGAGGGGTGGGGCTAACCGCTGCGAGCGATTGCGTTGCCTCGCGCAACGCATCGCCGAGTGTGAGCGCGGGGGTTTGCAATGTCAGGCGTTCAACGCCGCGAGCTGGTCGGCGTGATCGGCGCTGATCAGCGGTTCGATGAGATCGTCGAGGTCGCCTTCCATGACGCGCTCGAGCTTGTAGAGTGTGACGTTCACGCGATGATCGGTCACGCGCCCCTGCGGGAAATTATAAGTGCGGATGCGCTCGGAGCGATCGCCGGTGCCGACCTGGCTTTTGCGCATCGCCGCCTTCTGCTCGCGTTGTTTGCGTCGTTCCTGTTCCAGTAGGCGTGCGCGCAGGATGCTCATCGCGCGCGAGCGGTTCTTGTGCTGCGAGCGCTCGTCTTGGCATTCGACGACGATACCGGTGGGCAAATGCGTGATGCGAATCGCCGAGTCGGTTTTGTTGACGTGTTGACCGCCGGCGCCCGAGGCGCGGAAGGTGTCTAC
>JBGPGJ010000211.1:0-4432 GCA_041483795.1 Sulfurifustaceae bacterium | reverse complement strand
GTTGGTCCGATTACCAGCACGCGCCCGCCCGTCATGTACTCGCAACCGTGATCGCCCACACCTTCAACCACCGTATATGTACCGGAGTTACGCACCGCGAAGCGCTCGCCCGCCACGCCGCGGAAGTACGCCTCGCCGCCGGTCGCGCCGTAGAGCGCCACGTTGCCGATGAGGATGTTCTCCTCCGGCACGAAGCTCGCTTGCCGCGGCGGATACACCGCGAGCTTGCCGCCGGAGAGCCCCTTGCCGACGTAGTCGTTGGCGTCGCCTTCGAGCGTGAAGGTAATGCCCTCCGGCAAGAATGCGCCGAAGCTCTGGCCGGCCGAGCCGTTGAAGTGAATCCGGATCGTGTCCTCGGGCAACCCTTGCGCGCCGTAACGCTTGGTGACCTCGTATCCGAGGATCGTGCCGACGGTGCGATTGGTGTTTTTGATAGGCAGGATAATATTCACCGCCTTCTTCCGCTCCAAGGCGTCGCGGCACAACGGCACGATGGTCGCGCGGTCGAGCGATTTCTCGAGCGCGTGGTCCTGATCGCGCACGCGGCGGATCGCCACCTCGGGCCCGACCTTGGGTTGGTGGAGAATCTTCGAGAAATCGAGGCCGCGCGTCTTCCAGTGATCCAGCGCTTGCTTGACGTTGAGCCGATCCACGCGCCCGATCATTTCATCCATGGTGCGGAAACCAAGTTGCGCCATGTACTCGCGCGCCTCGGTTGCCACGAAGCGGAAGAAATTGATGACATGATCCGGGTCGCCGGCAAACTTCTTGCGTAGCTCCGGATCCTGGGTAGCGATGCCGACCGGGCAGGTATTGAGATGGCACACGCGCATCATGATGCAGCCAAGCACGACTAGCGGGGCGGTCGAGAAACCGTATTCCTCGGCGCCGAGCAGCGCGGCGATCACGACGTCGCGGCCGGTTTTCATCTGACCGTCGGTTTGCACGACGATGCGGTCGCGTAGTTTGTTCATCACCAACACCTGCTGGGTCTCGGCGAGACCGAGTTCCCACGGCAGGCCCGCGTGCTTGATCGAGGACAACGGGCTCGCGCCGGTGCCACCGTCCTGGCCGGAAATCAACACCACATCCGCATGCGCCTTCGCGACTCCGGCGGCGACCGTCCCCACCCCGATCTCGGAGACGAGCTTCACGTGGATACGCGCTTCGGGGTTGGCGTTCTTGAGGTCGTGGATGAGCTGCGCCAGGTCCTCGATCGAGTAAATATCGTGATGCGGCGGCGGCGAAATAAGACCCACACCGGGCGTGGAAAAACGCACCTTGGCGATCCACGGATAGACTTTGCTACCGGGCAACTGGCCGCCCTCGCCGGGCTTGGCGCCCTGCGCCATCTTGATCTGCAAGTCGGTGGCATTCACCAGGTAATCGCTGGTCACGCCGAAGCGGCCCGAGGCCACTTGCTTGACGCGCGAGTTCTTGATCGTGCCGTAACGTTTCGGATCCTCGCCACCCTCGCCGCAATTGGAGCGTGCACCGATACGGTTCATGGCGATGGCGAGCGACTCGTGCGCCTCCTGGCTGATCGAACCGTAGGACATGGCGCCGGTGGCGAAACGCTTCATGATCGTCTCGACCGGCTCGACCTCCTCAATCGGAATTGGCCTGTCCGCGGGCTTGAACTCGAACAGCCCACGCAACGTGGCGAGGTAGCGATTGTTTTCGTCGCAGGCGCGCGAGAACTCCTTGAACAACGCGTAGGAATTGGCACGCGTGGCGTGCTGTAATTTCGCTATCGTGTCCGGATTGATCATGTGTACTTCGCCGTCACGGCGCCACTGATATTGGCCGCCCCAGTCGAGTTCCGGCGGGCCGGCCGGGCGATCCGGGTAGGCGCGATGGTGGCGCGCCGAGGCCTCCTGCGCCACGACGTCAATACCGATGCCACCCACGCGTGAAGCGGTCCACGTGAAATATTTGTCGACGAACTGCTGGTCGAGGCCGATCGCCTCGAAGATCTGCGCGCCGCGGTAGGACTGGATAGTGGAGATCCCCATCTTGGAAATCACTTTCAAGACACCTTTGTCAAAGGCCTTGATGTAATTCTGTATCGCCTTCGCGCAATCCATACCGTTCAACAGACCTTGGCGGATCATGTCATCGAGGATCTCGAAGGCGAGATACGGATTGACCGCGCCGGCTCCATAACCAAGCAGGAGCGCGATGTGATGAACCTCGCGCGGCTCGCCCGACTCGACGATCAGCCCCACGCGCGTGCGCGACCCCTCGCGCACGAGGTGATGGTGCACGGCAGCGGTGGCGAGCAATGACGGGATCGGTATCCGGCGCGCATCCACCCCACGGTCGGAGAGGATAATAAAGGTATAACCCTGAGCAACCGCCTCGCTCGCCTCGCGGCACAGCGTCTCCAGCGCGCTCGCGAGCCCCGCACCGCCCGATCCGGCTGGGAATAACATCGGCAGGGTGATGGTGCGGAAACCGGGCTGGCTGATGTGGCGGATCTTCGCCAACTCCCCGTCGTCGAGGATCGGCGTCTTGAGTTTTAGCAGGCGGCAGCTCGTCGGCCCCGGGTGAAGCAGGTTACTCTCCGGCCCGAGCGGGGTTTCGATCTGCGTCACCAACTGCTCGCGGATCGCATCGAGCGGCGGGTTCGTGACCTGGGCGAACAGTTGTTTGAAATAGTCGTACAGCAGCCGCGGGCGCTCGGACAATACCGCAAGGGCGGCGTCGTTGCCCATCGAGCCGACCGCTTCCTCGCCTTTCTGCGCCATCGGCGCCATGAGAATACGCAGATCCTCGTGCGTATAACCGAAGGCCTGCTGGCGCTGCAGCACGCTGGCGCGATCGGTCTGCGGTACGCGCGAAGGTTCGGGCAGCTGCGCGAGCGGTACCAGATTCTCATCGAGCCACTTCTTGTACGGTTGCGCGGAGGTGTATCGCTTCTTTAGTTCCGCATCGTCAATAATTCGGCCCGCGCGTGTATCCACTAGGAATATCCGCCCCGGATGCAACCGTTCCTTGATCAGCACGTTCTCCGGCGGGATATCGAGTACGCCCACTTCCGAGGCCATCACGACAAGACCGTCCTTGGTTACGTAGTAGCGCGACGGACGCAGGCCGTTGCGATCGAGCACGGCGCCGATGACGGTGCCGTCGGTAAAGGCGATCGAGGCCGGGCCGTCCCACGGCTCCATCAGGCAACCGTGATACTCGTAGAAGCTCTTGCGCTCCTCGTCCATCATCTCGTGACCGCTCCATGCCTCCGGGATCATCATGAGCACCGCGTGCGGCAGCTCGCGGCCGCCCATGTGCAGAAACTCGAGCACGTTGTCGAAACACGCCGAGTCCGAGCCGCCTTCGATCACGACGGGAAAAATCTTCTTCAGGTCATCACCAAAGAGATCCGACTTGCACAAGGCCTCGCGTGCGCGCATCCAGTTGATGTTGCCGCGCAACGTGTTGATCTCGCCGTTGTGCGCCAGGTAACGGTACGGATGCGCCAACGGCCAGGACGGGAAAGTATTGGTCGAGAAGCGCTGATGTACCAGCGCCAGCGCCGACTCGACGAGGGAATCGCCGAGATCCGGGAACATCAGCTCGAGCTGGCTCGGCATGAGCATGCCCTTATATACCAACGTGCGCGCCGACAAACTCGGGACGTAGAAGAAGCCCCGTTCACTCAGGTCGGAATTCGCGATCGCGTGCTCAATTCGCTTGCGGACTATATAGAGCTTACGCTCAAAGGCCCCGTCATCCGCGATACCCGTGGCGCGGCCGATGAAAACTTGCCTAAAACGCGGCGCGGCCGCGCGCGCCGTCGGGCCGAGTGAGGAATCGTCCGTCGGCACGTCGCGCCAACCGAGCACCGACTGGCCTTCTTCGCGAACGACTCCCTCGAACCATTCCTGACAGCGCTTCGCCTGCACGGCGTCACGCGGCAAAAATACCAGGCCTGCGCCGTATTGCGCCGCGCGCGGCAGTTCGATGCCAAGCTTGTTGCACTCGCGGGCGAAAAAGGCGTGCGGCATCTGGATCAAGATGCCGGC
The DNA here is from genome assembly GCA_041483795.1 of Sulfurifustaceae bacterium. Lineage (GTDB taxonomy): Bacteria > Pseudomonadota > Gammaproteobacteria > Acidiferrobacterales > Sulfurifustaceae > JAHFQD01. The sequence continues at coordinate 407 of JBGPGJ010000211.1, read as the reverse complement.
GCCATCGCCCGTATTTTCCTCGCAGCCGCAAGCGCCGCGGTGCTCGAGATTCTTCAGGATCCTCAGCGCCTGGGTAACGATGGTGCGCGACCGTCGCCCTTTAATGTCCACGACAAAGCCCACGCCACAGGCGTCGTGCTCGCGCGACGGATCGTAAAGGCCGTATGAACTCTGTTGTTCGTCCCGGTCCAAGTTAGATCACCGAATGTTCGCCGTGGTCGCCAAGCCTTACGCTCGGGGGAAAACTGCAAGAACAGTGGCCAAAGGGCGGAAAAGTATACCGGTGAGGGGAGAGGGGTTCAACGGAAACCGGGCAGAATTTGTAGGCTTACGGTCCGATACCACCTGGCAAAATCAGGCGTTCGCCGGCTGATGGACGCTCAAACCCAGTCGCGCGTGCTCACGGT
>JBGPGJ010000210.1:0-4451 GCA_041483795.1 Sulfurifustaceae bacterium | reverse complement strand
GATGAACAACATGGACTTGCAGTTGTGTTGGTCGTTATAGGAGTTCGTCATCGCCCCGTAGCCGAACGTGGCGGCGGTGCCCGCGACGGTGGTCGAGTGACAGATGCGCGCCTGATGGTCGCAGTTATTGGAGCCCCAGAAGGCGAAGAACTTGCGCTGTAGATACGCCTGCTCGTTGCCGTGCTTCGAGCCGCCGGTCATGAAGATCGCATCCGGCCCGTACTGCTTGCGCAACGCGAGCATCTTGTCGCCGACCTCGTTGATCGCCTGCTCCCAGGAGAGGCGCTGCCACTTGCCGTCCACGAGTTTCATCGGGTATTTCAAGCGCCGCTCGCCGTGACCGTGTTCACGAACCGAGGCGCCTTTGGCGCAGTGCGCACCCAAGTTGAACGGGTGATCGAAGGCGGGCTCCTGACGTGTCCACACACCGTCCTGCACGGTGGCGATAACGCCGCAACCGACAGAACAGTGCGTACAAATTGTGCGCACCGCCTTGATCTCAGCTTTCGGGTTCACCTCGGCCGCCGTCTTGGACTCGGCCTTTCTCATCATCGAAAGCGGCAACGCCGTCGCCGCCACACCGCCGATCGCGATCCCCGAGCGACGCAAGAACGTCCGCCGGTCAATCGCGCTGCCCAGGGCCGTGCCCTTGGCGACTGTTGATGTCTCAGAATGACGGTCCTGCTTCTTGATTAACTTCATTGTTCGCTCTCCTGCCCATAGCCGTTTAATGAGCTAGCCGTTTGATGAGCACGCCCCACTTTTATAAAAAGAGGGGCGCGCTTGCCCGCCACTACAGCTGTGCGGTCTTGTAGTAATCAAGGATGTGCGGCGTAACGCGATAGCCCTGGGACTGAGTCTTGGGCTCCACCACCGCAGCCTGCTTCGATTCGGGTGCGGCCACCGCGCCGCCACTTGCTACCGCAACGACTGCCGCGCCGCTTCCGACCAACACACCTTTCAGAAACTTCCGCCGGCCGCTCTGCCGACTTTCGCGCTTACGTTTCTCGCTCATATTTGGTTTCCTCGTCTACTCAATTCTCTCGGCGATTCGTGCCGGCCTGCTCACACCAGCATCTCGAGATAGGCCCGCTCCACCTCGAAAAACTTCTCTCCCAGCAATCCCACCGCGCGGTAAAAACGCGCTGACTTCGCTGTGGCCAGATCGCCGAAGAACCGGCCCATCCACGGGGCCAGATGCTTCTCGAAAAACTCCCGCTGTGTCTCAAGCGTGGCCTCCGGGCTGCCGGCGATCAGACTCATGGTCTCGCACAGCGCCGCCACGTGATCTTCCGGCTCGTGCACGTCTTCCTTGCATTCAAACCCGAGCCGTTTCAAATCCACTCGCAATTCCGCCAGCGGCTTCTCCATCAAAAATCCGGTCATGTACCATGAGCCGTATGGCATCAGCTCCCCGCGACCGACACCGATAAACAGCTCCTGGTACTCATCCTCGACGGTCGCGGATTGCACGCGCTCCGCCGCCTGCTTGAGCAACTCCCAAGTCGCGGCCATATCGCTGCCGACCTCCGACGCGGGCACCGCAATCTCTCGCAGTGCTTTGAGCAGCGCCTCGTGAGGCGGTCTCGCCAGCAGCGCACCTAGTAACGCGTAGACTTGCGCACGCGCCCGGTCTTCGCCGTTGACCGTGTCGGGGCTGACCAGCGATTCCGCAGGGCTAGTCACATTCCCCCCCGTTCCCTACCGGGTTGGCGAGCACTTCAGCAAAAAGTAGGCCGTGACTTTCAGCTTTGTATAGGAACCTCGTACCGATTAAGTACCAAGCTTCAAAAGGAATCTTCCGAAACCTTGGACAAAATGTCCCAGTCGCAGTGCTTTTTGACCCATTCATTTACGTTATCCCCGAATGTTTATGATCTGCCTTGAACATCTCGCGAACACGGCAGTCGGCGCACATCTGCACGCGCTGCAATGCCTCGGTGGTCTGGAACATCCAGTGACCCTTAAGCTTTTCGGCCATGCGATCCATGATTTTCTGCGTGGCGAACGGTTTACCGCAGGCCACGCAATGAAAAGGGGCCTCTTCATATAGCGTGCGTGCGGTTCTTCGCGTCTCGGGATCGTAGAGATAACGCGGCGAGAGTCGGATCGCATCCTCCGGGCAGGCAGTGGCGCAGAGCCCGCATTGAACGCAGTTGCTCTCGATAAACTGAAGCTGCGGTAGGTCACCGCCGTCAGCCAATGCCGCTACCGGACACACGCCGACACAGGACATACACAGCGTGCAGGTCTCGCGATTCACTTGAACCTCGCCGAACGGCGCGCCGGCGGGTAGCGCGACCTCGGCGCGCGGCGCGGGCGCATGGGTATAAAGATGCTCGATCGCCAATCGCAAGGTGGTGCGCTTCTCATTGAACACTGCAAATGCCGCAGGGGAGGCCAACCCAGGTGTTGGATTATTTAACGCCGCCAGCACCGTCCGATCGTCGCCTTCAAGCAAGGTGATCGTCTTCCCGACGTAACCCATTCCTTGAAGAATCGCGCGCGCGTACTCGATCTGCGCACTCGCCTCGGCGAGAACGCGCTTCGGGGTCGTCGCCGTCGGAAGCAGGGCCACGCCCGCCGCGCCGTAGGCAAGCGCCGCGAGCCAGACATCCATCCCGACACTTCCCAACTCCGCGATCTCGATCGGTATCACGTGCTCGGGCAAATGCGGCGCCAGCGCCCCTGCGCGTTCCTGCCCGCTCTCGGCGTCGTGATAAAGAATGATCGGCGTCACGCCTGCGGAAGCGCGATAGGTCTTCAAAAGCCCGGACAGCTTCGCCAGGTGATCGGCGACCGAGGGGTAGGCAAAGGTCATCGCGCCGGTCGGGCAGACGGTGGCGCAAATGCCCGCGCCTTGACAGCGGTACGGATCTACGGCGACCTCCTCAAGTATCGAGATGATCGCGTTAGCGGGGCAGGCGTCAATGCAGCGAGTGCAACCGGTGATTCCGCTCGCGCCGTGGGCGCAGATGTCGGGGTTGTAATTAAAGAAGCGCGGCTTTTCGAACTCGCCCACCATGTCGGGTAGCTCAGTGAGCGCCTTCTCCAGTGCTGCCGCATCGGCGCCCGGGGCGTAATAACCGAAGGGCAGAAGTTCATCCTGCAGGAACGGCGGCTCGGTGAGATCGAGCACGAGATCGAATTGCGTGCGCTCGCTCCCGAGCTTGTGCAGCAAATTCACTCCGCCGTCCGGCGGCGGTGCGGATACGACCACCGCAAACTGACCGAGGTGGCCGCTGACTTGAATAACCTTTTCACGCAGCACGGGAACACCTGCCGCTGCCTGCGCTGGCATATCGTCGCGTGGTTGTTTCGCATCTGCACTTTGAATGACAACCGTACAGCGCAGTGCCGGATGCAAACGGTTCGCCGCGGCGAGCGCCGTTTCTTCAGGACCGATGATGACGAGCGCGCCGGTCGAGCGATACGCCACGAGTGAAGTCGGACGCGCGCCGATCTTCGCCGCTGCCTCGAGCGCCGCCGCCCGTGCCTGCCCGTTCACGCCCTGCTGCGGCAATTCAACAGCCGATGTTTGTATTGTGCTCATGAACGACTCCGCTTGGCGCGTTTGCGACTGGGTCCGCTCCGGCGACGCGACCGCGGTGCGGGTTCGGCCGGGGTCACCGCTGTTGTTTCGACCAACGACTCCGAAACGACGTCGCGTTTCTCAACCTGATCCGCGATCATAACTGTGTTCAACGTAGTCGGCGCGGAAACATTTTTGTCATCGAACAGCGCCCGCGTCGCGGCTTGCTTCAGCTTCTGCGCCTCGCGCTCGAGCTCCTCACGCATTTCATGTGTGATGATGTTGCCGAGCGGCACAAAGCCGTGGCAATCGTGGTACTCGCTGTCGAGCGGACAGCGCTGGTTGATGCTCGGCAGCATAAAGAGCCTGCGCAGCGCCTGGCGCCGCAGCGCCTCGCTTACGCCGGGCGACATGAAAAAGCTGTAATCGGAATTTTCGCCGAGCGATTCGAGTGGCGGCATGTCGGCGTCGGTCAGTACCTTGGCTGGCGCGCTCGGTTCCACCGCCGGCGCGGGTGCTTCGGGCGCAATCTCGTCGGCATGCTTGCGCGCCTCGTGCTTGCGCCGCGACCATTGACGCAGCAATCCTTCCTCGGATTCCGTCTTCGGCTCCGCGGTTGGAACGTGGTGCTCGAGCTTGTCCGGTACTTTTTCCGGCATTCTAGTCATCGCCCCGAGCTCCACTGTCCTTGGATTCGCGCTCGTGTTTGCGCTTCATCTTCGGTTCTTCGGGCACATAGTGATCGAGCACGAATTGCTCGACACGACGATACACGTCCGGTGGCATTGGCACCGCGAAGCTGGAGTTGCCCGACTCGCTGTTTGCCATCGCATCGATATAATCGATCGTAAGTTGGCGCGGGCTCGGCTCGCCGGCGGCGTCCTCGCATGCGCAATAGATGTATACGCTCGGGTTATCG
>JBGPGJ010000209.1:0-4466 GCA_041483795.1 Sulfurifustaceae bacterium | reverse complement strand
GCGCCGGAAGCGCGCGCCGCTCGACCGCAGGGCGGCCGAGGCCGGGCGAGCAACGCGAGACCCGGAACATTGCGCCGAGACCGAAGGCGCGAGGGGGACTGGGAAGTCCCGTCGCGCATACTGAGGGCCGGCGCACACTTGATCCGTGCCTTTGGCTTGGTTCCCCAGGCTTATGCACGGAACAAAAAAGGAACGAGATACCCGCGACTGACTGGAAAGCGATACGGCATTTATTGAGAAGCGCTTGACGAGGACATCGGTGTCGAGAACATGCTGCTTGGGCAGGCATCGGGAGAAAGTCAGGCATCGTTTAAGAAAGGGTTGTCCTCGAGACAACCTCGCCTGACAGGTTCCAAGGTACGCCGCTGAAGCGGCGTACCTGAGCGGGAGCGTTTAGCCTCAGTCGGATTGGGTGCACCGAAACCCAAGGAGTTTTGCGTCGAGCGCGTTACGGGTGACAACTGCGGTCAGTGATACGGTCCCCCGGTGATGTCCTGGCGGTTGGTGTTCATGCTGAACACCTCGACGCCCTTGATCTGCTTGAAGCCGAGCACGAGCGCGAGTTTGTGGATCAGGGTTTTCCAGTTGAGCGAGTTGACGCGGTGACGCAGTAGCTCGTTGAGGTCTTGGCGGAGTTGTTGGGCTTGTCGGTCCAGCCGCGGCAGGGCGCGGAAGTGTCTCCACGACGCAAAGGCGCATAGCACCGTGAGGATCTTCACCATCCATTCAGCCTCGATCAAGGCGAACCAGCCGACGATGCTCAGTACGGTCGCTAGCAAGTAGACCAGACCGCCGCGCACAGCGGCCCGGCGCGCAAGGCGGTTGTCCTCCAGCGCAACACGTAATCGCTCTTCGGCGTCGCGCGAGGCCAGAGAGTGCGCCACGTGCAGTTCGCGGATGAGCGTGAGCGTTTTGAGCATGCGCTCGCGATGATGTTGATTTTCGACGGCGAACGAGTCGAGGGCCTTTTCGAGCGATTCGCGGAACTGGCGGTAGTCGGGCGTAAGCGGCGGTTCGGTGAAATCGTCCACCGCGTGATTGATGAGATAGCGCAGATCCAGCACCTCGGTCACGTCCAGCGGAAAGCGCAGCCCCAAGAACGTGTTGTAGAAGGTGTGAAAATGCTCCGGCGTCAGGCTGAGACGCTGGAACTCTTCTGGAAGTTGTCTACGAGCGTGGGCGGTGGTCATGCCAAGTCCTCTACGCCGAGCGCCGAAGGCGGGAACGGTCCCTGCGCATGCGGATTCCCTGCTTTATAGATGTGGCCCCGTGTATAGGCGAAGGATAGCCGATTGCTCCAGCATTGACTACCGTTGGAACGCGCGTGGATAGCTAATTAACAGCTAATTACTGGTTGAAGTCTCGTCGAGCATGGCGCGCAGTCCCGCGAGGGTCACCTCTGCGCGCCCGAGCACGGCCTGCGGGTCGAGCGTGTGCTCAGGATCTTTCCAGTGGAGTTCTTGAGTCGGGATCTCCTGAAGGAAACGGCTCGGGGTGCAGTCCACGATTTCCCCGCCGCGGCGGCGGCGCGTGGCGAACGAGAACGCGAGCGACTTTTGCGCGCGCGTGATGCCAACGTAGGCGAGCCGTCGTTCCTCTTCGATGCTGTTGGCGGCGAGATTTTGGTGGTGCGGCAACAAGCCTTCCTCCATGCCGACGATGAACACGTGCGGGAATTCCAGGCCCTTGGCCGCGTGCAGAGTCATGAGCGAGACCCGATCGCCGGGGTTATCTTCGCTTTCCTTGTCGAGCATGCCGGCGAGCGAGAGCTTAGCCACGAGTTCGGCGAGAACGGCGCCGTCGCTTTCCTGGCGCGCCAGGCGCGTAATCCAGTCCACCAGCTCGTTGACGTTTTCCATGCGCCGCTCGGCGATGCGTGCGTCGTTGCAGGTGTCGCGCAGCCATTCCTCGTAGCGCAGCGTCTTCACCAGCTCGCGCGTGAGTTTGGCGGGTTCGGCGGTTTGCGCCTCCTCGACCGTGTGCGAGAGCCATTGGGTAAAGTTGCGCAGGTTGGTGAGTTGACGCGAGGTGAGTCGGCTCGCGAGGCCCTCATCGAGCGACGCCGCGAGCAGGCCCTTGCCGATCTGCGCGGCGTAGTTTGCGAGCGTCTCGAGCGTCGCGGCGCCGATCTCGCGCCGCGGCGTGTTGATCACCCGCAAGAAGGCGCTGTCGTCGTCCGGATTCGCCAGCAACCGAAGATAGGCCATGATGTCTTTGACCTCGGTCTTGTCGAAGAACGACGTGCCGCCGGAGAGGTAGTAGGGAATGCGCCGTTCGCGCAGCACACGCTCGAACACGCGCGCCTGCATGTTCTCGCGAAACAGGATGGCGTAGTCACGGTATTCGGTACTGTGCTTGAACTTGTGGTACAGCAGTTCCGAGACCACGCGTTCGGCCTCGTGCTCCTCGCTGCGGCCCCTGAGTACGCGTATCGGATCGCCGTAGTCGCGCTGACTCCATAGCGCCTTCTCGAACGCGTGCGGGTTGTTGGCGATGACGGCGTTCGCCGCCTTCAGGATGCGGCCGCAGGAGCGGTAGTTCTGTTCGAGTTTGATGATGCGTAAAGTCGGGAAGTCGCGTTTGAGGTTGGCGAGGTTTTCCGGACGCGCGCCGCGCCAACCGTAAATCGATTGATCGTCGTCGCCGACGATTGTAAACGGCGTTTTATCTCCAACCAGGAGGCGGACGAATTCATACTGGCAGCGATTCGTGTCCTGATATTCGTCCACCATCAGGTAGCGCACACGGGTGCGCCATTCGCCCAGCACCTCGGGGTTATCTCGCAGCAGTCGCGCGGGCTTGACGATCAGGTCGTCGAAGTCGAGGGCGTTGTACGCTTGCATGTGGCGCTCGTAGTCGGCGTACACCGTGGCGGCGAGGCGATGAATATTGGTGCCGCCGTCGGCGGGAACATCCTCGGGTGCGATGAGGTCGTTCTTCCAGCGCGAGATTTGCCACTGCACCGGTTCGGCGAGCGTGCGGGCATCGCCGTCGGCTCCACGCAGCAGTTTCATCAGCAGCGAACGACTGTCTTCGGCGTCGTAAATGGAAAAGCCCGGCCGGTAACCGGCCTCCTTGAGCCGGCCGCGCAGCAGGCGCAGCCCGAGCGCGTGGAAGGTAGAGATGGCCAGCTCGCGCACGACGTCGGCCGCGAGCATATCGCTCACGCGCAGTTTCATTTCGCGCGCGGCTTTATTGGTGAAGGTGACGGCGACGATGTTTTTTGCGGCGATGCCATGAGCGCCGACGAGCGCGGCGATCTTGCGGGTGATGACGGAAGTCTTGCCGCTCCCCGCTCCGGCGAGAACCAGGAGCGGGCCGTTGATGTAATGAACCGCGGCCTTTTGATGCGGGTTCAGATCCACCAAGGGTGTCGTCGTTGTATGCGGCGGATAATCATGTCGTTATGGGTGAAGATTGTATCGGGAAACTGAGACGGTGGGTATTGCTTGTGCAGTGCGCCGCTTTATGTTAATCGCCACTGCCTAACACCCTCGCACCGTTCGGTTGTACTCGGAACCCGCAGCAGCACCCGGGGCCGACGACGATGCCTAAGGTCGCGCTAGCCTGAGGGATCGGCGTTGCGTTGACAGGCGTTGCGCTAGAATAGCGCTCATGTGGCGCATCGTCTTGGTATTGGCAGTGTGGTGGTGCTCGCCGGCCGTGGCCGCGACGCCGGCCGAAAAACTTCCGGAGCCGCTCGCACGTGCCATACGGGGTTACGGTTTCGGCACTCCGGGTCTGAGTATCTACGTGCACGAAATCGGCGCGTCGGCGCCGCTTGTGGCCTTCGCCGCCGACGAGCCGCGTCATCCAGCCTCGGTCATCAAGCTGCTCACGACTCTCGCGGCGCTGGAAGAGTTGGGACCGGCGTATCAGTGGAAGACCGAGGTATGGGTGAGCGCGCCGGTACGCGACGGTCGGCTTGAGGGAGATCTCTATATTAAGGGTTACGGCGACCCTTATCTCGTGATCGAACATTTCTGGCGCCTGTTGCGCCTGCTGCGTCAGGAGGGAATCGCGACCATCGCCGGCGATCTGGTGCTCGATCAGAGCTATTTCGCGCCCGATCCGGAGGACCCGGCCGACTTCGACGGGCGCGCGCATCGTGCCTATAACGTGTTGCCGGCGGCGTTGCTGGTCAACTTTCAGGCGGTCAACTTTCGTTTCATACCCGATCGGGTTGGGAACCGGCTGCGCATCTTCGCCGAGCCGTGGCCGGCGCAATTTGCGCTGGAGAACAACACGCGCCTCACGCGCGATCGTTGTCGCGGCGGGTGGGCGAGTCATGTCGGCATACGCGCCACGCAGAAGGCCGGGAAGGAGACCATGGTTTTCAGCGGCGCTTACGATGCCGCCTGCGGCGAGCATGACATGTTTCGCGTGGTGTCCGAATCCGTGCCGTATATTCACGGTGTATTTAGGGCGCTGTGGATGGAGATGGGCGGGCGCATCGAAGGCAAAGT
>JBGPGJ010000208.1:0-4474 GCA_041483795.1 Sulfurifustaceae bacterium | reverse complement strand
CGCTCGAGCGCAAGAAATTACATATCTTTCTCGACGCCTGGATCGCACGCCTGATGGAGTCGAAACAGGCCCGGCGTGTGCGCTGGTCGCTGGATGTAGACCCGATAGACTTGTATTAATCAGGAATCATCTCAAGAATATCGCCGCCGTTGTCGTCGTTCATCAGGCGAAACACCTTCCACGGGGCGGTGCCGCTTTCACGGCAGGCGCCGTAACGAAACGGCATGTCGCGTCCGACGAGCGCGAAACGCAGATCATTAAACCACGCGCAGGCACGCACCCCTTCCCGGTCCACACGGTACACCGCGGGAAACAGCGAAAAATGGCGATAACGCGCAAGCGAATCCGAGTTCCACGCCGCTTCGACCAACTCGGCATCGGCTCCGGCGGCACCGTAGCGCGGTATCTGTCGCCACACCGCATCCTTGACCGGCTGATAAGATGCGTTCACTTGTCGTAGCCAGTAAGCATCTTGCGGCGGTTGCGGCGGTGTTTCGTCGCGTAACAAGCTAATGTAGGCGAGGCGATAGCCTTTCGGTTGTTCCACCACCACCATCCAATTGAACGGCGAGAACGGTTGCGGGATTGCGTCGGCCCGTGCCGACTCGAGACGATTGGCGGCGATAAACGCCTCACCCACGGCAACCGCGCGCTGATGCAGCAGCGCTTGAAATCCCACGTAGATCGCGAGCAGCGCGAGCCCGGCGATCGCGGCTAGGCGCGTTTGCTTCCAGTAGGTGGAGGCGACCAGCCCAGCGGCGATGATCGCCGTGAAGTAGGGATCGATGATGAAGGTCGTCGGTATTTGCGCGCGCCAGGTGGAGAACGGCGCGAAGATCATAGTGCCGAAGGCGGTAATCACATCGCCGGCGATATGCGCGCCGATGCCGAGGGCGCAGGTGCCTACGAACGCCCTCCAGGAATATCGTCGGCGCGCGATCAGCATGAAAAGAAACGCAAGCCCGCCCGCCCACAGCGGCAGCATGATCAGCGAATGGGTAATACCGCGATGGGTATTGAGGTAGGTAAGCGGATCTATAAAGTTAACGATGATGTCGGAATCCGGAAACGCCGCGGCCCAGAAGCCCACCCACATGCGCAGTCGGCGCGGCAGTTGCTCCGCGCGCGGCTCCGAGCTATGCGAGTTTGGTTCGGTCGCGCGCGCCAGCAGCGCGCCCGACAGGGCATGTGTCAGGGTGTCCATGCGCCGGCATTTTGTTAGAAGGGTTTGACGACCGTCAGAATCACGACGACGATCAGTATGATCGTCGGAAACTCGTTGAGCCAACGGTAAAAGACATGGCCGTGGCGATTGCGGTCATGCCGAAAATCCAGAAGCAGCTTGCTGCAGTAGATGTGATAGACAACCAGTACGGCGACCAGCGCAAGTTTCCAGTACAGCCACACGCCGGCGATGTGGTAACCCAGCCACAACCACAGACCGAAAACGATGGTGAGCACACCGCCCGGAGTCATGATGCCGAAAAAGAGTTTTCGTTCCATGATCTTGAATCGCTCCAGACCCGGCGCGTCGGTCGTCATGGCGTGATAGACGAACAGCCGCGGAAGATAAAACAGTCCGGCGAACCAGGTCACCATGAAAATGATGTGGAGCGTCTTGATCCAGAGCATGGCTAGCACGCGTCCTTCGGCGGTGTGGGGATCGGTTCGATGCACGGGGCGCTCGCGCAGCATATCGAATTTGCCCCTTTGGCAATAGACGGTGTTTGCGTCCGGCACGATCAGCCACGCCGAGGCACGGCATACCGCCAAAGGCGGCGACCGCCTTACCCTCGCATCCGGCGCGATCGGATCAGGGCCGCCGGGGCAGCCGGCGAACTACCGCGGGGCCAACAACCGGACCCCGGGATGCCGCCATGGTATCCGCTCGACCGCTCGCTACCGCGCCGACCACGCACAACCGAAATGCCGCGCCGGGTATTCGTGACGCGCCGAGTGGTTAACGTTCTCAGCAAAAAAATAAGGCCCGGCTTTCACCGAGCCTTATCATCCACCGGCGTTACCGTTAGAAATTCCAGAGATAACCGACGCTTAGGAAATCGAAATCGTCCTTGGCCTTGATGCGCGTGATTTCCACCTCAAGGCTGCCGCTACCGAGTACGAAGCCCACACCAGCGCCGATACTGAAGTCGGTCTCACTGCCGTTGCCGCTAACGCCGGAGACGGAAATGCCGACATCGCTGCGCACGAGACCGGCCTTACCTTTAGCGAAAAATGTAGAGGTCACCGGAAAGCGGTAGGCCGCGTACGCCCCGAGGGTCGTGACTTTCCAATCGCCGCTAACACCGCCGACAGAGAAATCGCCTTTGGAAGCAGTGAGCGTGGCTTCGCCTTCGATCGCCAGCGTTCCGCCGCCCAGGTCGACCTTGATCGGCGCGCCCGCGCCGAGCAGGTTGTAGCCGCCGTAGGCACCGATATTTATCGCGTTGTCGAAGCCGTCGCGGTCCGGCATCATCAGACCACCCTTGGCCCCCACATAGTACATGCTCTTAGCCGGACCGATCGGATTCGAGCCCGGTTGCGCGGCCTGCACCTCGGCCGCCAAGATCAATCCTGCGATCAGCAGTGTCGCGCAAACGCCTCGTATGATAGCCATGGTCGTGACCTCCTAACTCATTTGACAGTTCGGGAAAGAAAACGGCGCGATGCTACCAGCATTGAAGGGCTCGCGGAGATGTTGTTACCGCCGTTGGTCGGTCCGGGAGCCGCCGCTCATCGCGCGCCGGCGAAAATTAGAATCACTAGGTCGTTGTGGAGATCCGTTCGCGCGCACAACCGAGCTTACGCAAGGTGTCCGTTGACTGACGGGCAACGAGCGCGGCGTCGCGCTCGTTGCGACGGCGGATCAGAAGTACGAGTAAAAACCAAAACTCAAAAACTTGAGGTGGTCGAACGCCGTGCCTTCAAACTCGATCCCGGCCTTCCTGCTTGCCTTCCAGCCCACCCCGATGCCGGCCGCGAAGGTCGAGCCATCGGGCACGCCGCCGGTGTTGGTGATATGTTGATTCGCCACCCCCGCCTTGAGCTTGAGAAACACCTCGCCCGCGGTACGGTAGGCAAAGTACACCGCTAGCGTGTCCACGCCCCATTTACCGCCGCTGTCCTTGTCGCCCTTCGTCAGCGTGGTCGTGAACTCACCCTCGACCGCGCCCGACCCATGGGGCTCGTCGAAGAACTGGTAGCCGAACAGGGCGCCGACATTAAGCGGGTTAGCGTGGCCGCTGGCGTCGGCGTCCATCAGGCCCGCTTTGAAACCGAAGTAGGCAAGATTGTCCACTGCATGCACCGGTGCCGCCACCGACAACGCAACGAACGCGATCAAGGCAAGTTGACGATTCTTCATGGCTGTTTTTCTCCTAGGTTGGCTCGCCCAAGCAGCGCGAAGGGTAACAAAATCACGCCGTGCTTCGTAGCCGTCAGGAAGCAAATTTCGCCCTCGCGTCGGCTTGGGGAAGAAACAGCATCTGCAGGTCATTGAGGAAGCGCCGGCCGTGTTCGGTCGGCCGAATCCGCTCGCCATCCAATACGAGCATCCCTTGCGCTTGCGCCGTTTGCAGCGCCGAGTGCGCTATTGCGAGCGCCAGACCCGCGCGTTCGGCGAAAAGCGTTGCCGGAAATCCTTCGGTCAAGCGCAGCGCGTTCAACATAAACTCGAAGCACGTATCGGTGGGCGTCAAGCGCTGCTCGCCGCCGAGGGCTTGCGGTGTGCCGGCATGGGCGAGAAATTCTTTCGGTTGCTTTATTTTCCACCGCCGCGCGATGCCGCTCGCGTCCGTGAGCTTGCCGTGCGCGCCGGCGCCGATGCCGAGGTAATCCCCGAAGCGCCAGTAATTGAGATTGTGCCGACACTCGAACCCCGGTCGCGCGTACGCCGAGACTTCGTATTGCCGAAAGCCGGCTGCCGCCAGTTCACGTTCGATCGCGTCTTGCATCGCCCAGGTCACGTCATCGTCCGGCAACGGCGGCGGGTGGGCGTGGAAGAACGTATTCGGCTCGATCGTCAGTTGATACGCCGAAAGATGCGTCGGCGCGAGCTCAATCGCCGTGCGTATGTCGGCCAGCGCCTGTTCGACGCTTTGATCTGGCAGCCCATACATGAGGTCGAGATTGAAATTATCGAATCCGGCGGAACGTGCGGCGTCGGCCGCGCGCAGCGCCTGCTCCCGATCGTGAATACGGCCGAGCGCACGGAGTTTCTCCGGCTCGAAGCTTTGCACACCGATGGAAAGGCGATTCACGCCCGCGGCACGAAATCCGCGGAAACGTTCGACGTCCACCGTACCCGGATTGGCCTCGAGCGTGATTTCCGCATCCGGTACCAGCTGCAATCGGGCGCGCACGCCCCCCAGTAGTCGGTCGATGGCATCCGGCGAAAACAGGCTCGGCGTGCCGCCGCCGAGAAACACCGACCGTACCAGCCGGCCCCACACGCGCGGCAGCTCCTCCTCAAGAT
>JBGPGJ010000207.1:0-4492 GCA_041483795.1 Sulfurifustaceae bacterium | reverse complement strand
TTTTTCACCTGGATCGGTTTTTATGTCCCGATGCTGTTGGGGGCGGTCGCCTGGGAGGGCAAGAGCTGGGGCCTGTTTGGAATAAACGCCGGCTACCACTTCGTGAATCTTCAAATCATCGGGATGATTCTCGCCCACTGGCGCTGACGGAAATCACCGCGGAAGTGTGGCCGGGGTGAAGGGCAGCGGAATTCGGGGGTAGTACGCGAGTATTGATCGAGCCCGCGGCGCGTCGTCTGCGCGCAGTGACTTGCGTAGTCGTTTACGCGGCCTCTTTTGTGACCTGCGCTATTTCTTTCACCCTCGTCACTTCTGCAGCTCGGCTACGCTCGAATCGGGACAAGAGTTCGTAAACGCACGGTATGACGAACAGGGTCAGCAGTGTCGATACGATGACGCCGCCAATGACCGCAAGTGCCATCGGCACGCGTGTTTCGGCGCCGGGCCCGAAGGCCAATGCCAACGGTAAGGCGGCGGCGATCGTGGCAAACGACGTCATGAGGATCGGGCGCAAACGGATGGGACACGCTTCGAGCAGCGCCGAGCGCACCGTCGCGCCGCCCCGGGCTCGGACTTGGTTGGTAAAGTCCACCAGCAGAATCGAGTTCTTCTTCACGATACCCATGAGCAGGATTAGTCCAATGAAGCTGTAAATATTGAGCGATTGCCCAAACGCGAGCAGTGTCAGGAAGGCGCCCGATGCGCTGAACGGCAGCGCCATGAGCACGGTGACGGGATGGATAAAGCTGTTGAATTGCGACGCGAGCACCATGTACGCCACGATCAGCCCCAACAAGAGCGCAAACCATAAATCGCCAAACGACTCCTTGAAGGACTGCGAGCCGCCGACAAACAGGATGTGATAACCCGATGGCAGCACTTCGCGTCCGATTTCCTGCGCCTTCGCCAGCGCCGTTTCCTGGGATACCCCGGTCTTCACGTTGGCAAAGACCTTGATAGCGCGTTCCCGATTGTAGCGGTTGATTTGCGCCAGGCTCGACCTTTCGCGTATCTCCACCACTTCCGAAAGCGGAATCAATTCCCCGCGGTTGTTACGCACATACAGGCGTTTGATCTGCTCTGCCCGGTCGCGCTCCTGTTCCTGCAACCGGACTCGTACGTCGTAGCGATGCCCGCCGGCGGAATACTGCCCCGCCACGACTCCGCCCACTGTCGCATTCACCGTCTGCGAAATCGCGTTGACGCTCACGCCACGCGCCGCCGCTTTGACACGATCGGGGATGATCTGGATCTCGGGCTTGCCCGCCAGGTAATCGCTGTCGGTATCCGTGACCAGACCGGTCGCGTCCAACTTGTCGCTGATTGTCTGAGAATATTCGGCCAGCTTGTCCCAGTCTGGTCCTTGCACGGAAAATTCGATGGGAAAGCCGCGCGACGCGGTGAAGCCGCGCATGGACAAGTCCTGTATTGTTACCTTGAGGTTCTCAATTTTTATCAACCTCTTGCGCGTAACGTCCATAAATTCTTGCTGGCTGAGTTCGTGACCGATGTCGGGGTCAACGCCGCGTTGGCCGCGCGGCCTCATGCTGATGAAAATAATTCCTGTGTTCACTTGGCCGCCGCGGGAAAAACCGCCGATCGCCGTGTAGTTGCGCGCCACTTCCGGCCGCGACTTGAAGAATTCCTCGGCAACGAGAAATTTCGCATTGGTGTACTCGAGCGACGCGTCCACGGGGGTTTGCAGGCGCACGACAAAGGTGCTCTGGTCCTGCGCCGGCATGAATTCCTTATTCAGAAAATTCATCGCGCCAAAAGACAGGAAAAAAAAAGCGAGCGAGCCGAGAATGACTTTCCAACGATGGTGTAGCGCGACCTCCAGCAGTCTACGATAGAGTGCGGCGACGCTGCGGAAGGTAAAATCCGCCGCCCGGCCAATCCGGGTTGTGCGTGTCCCGGCCTGGACGAACTGCGAGGAGCGCATCGGCGTCAGCGTCAGCGCCTCCAGCAGCGACAGCAGTACGGCGATGGTCATCGTGATACCGAACTGGAAAAAGAACTTGCCAATAACACCGCTCATAAATGCCACCGGCAAGAAGATCGCGACGACTGCAAGCGTGGCGGCCATGGCGGCGAAAGTAACTTGACGCGTACCCTTTAGCGCCGCTTCGACCCGACCTTCGCCCATCTCGCGATGGCGCACGATGTTTTCCAGCACCATGATGGCGTCGTCCACGACGATGCCGATCGCCAGGCTCAGTCCGAGTAGGGTAAAAGTGTTGAGCGTAAAGCCGACGAAATAGAGGACAATGAAGGTGCCGATGATCGAGGTGGGGATCGCCAGAATAACGTTTAACGTCGCGGTCCAACTGCCGAGGAACAACCAGCACACCAGGGCGGTAACCAGCGCGGACAGGACCAGGGTGAACTTGAATTCACCCACGGAGTCCTCGATGAATTTGGTGGCGTCGAAGTTGACCGCGAGTTTCATGCCCTCCGGCAGCACCTGGTTCACCTCCACCATTCGTTCCTTGACGGCGTGCGCCACGGCGACCGCGTTCGAGCCGCGCTGTTTGCGTATGCCAAGGCCGACGGCCGGATTGCCGTTGCTGCGCGAGAGGCGGCGAACGTCATCGAGCCCGTCCTCGATGTTCGCCACTTGTTTCAGCGCGATACGCGTATAGATCGGCTGGCCCCCGCGTTGGTTGATAACGATGCTCTCAAACTCCTGCGTCGTTTTCGCTTCGCCGAGCGTGCGGACGTCGTATTCTTTCTCTCCGCTCGAGATTTGGCCGGCCGGGAGTTCGGAATGTTCGTTCTGAATGGCATTCAAAACATCGGTGACGGCAAGTTCGTATTTGCTTAACTCGCGTCCGGAAACCCATATGCGCAGATTCGGATCGATGTAGCCGCCGAGCAGAATTTCGCCGACGCCGCTGATTGACGAAAATCTGTCCTTCAATACGTCCTTCACGTACTTCATCAGTGCGGGCGCCTTATGGCGATCGCTGCTCAGGACGAGCCACAGGATAGGTTGGTCTTCCGGGTTGGTCTTGCTCACCACCGGCGGATCGATGTCCTTGGGCAAATTGCGTTGCGCCGCGGAAACTTTGTTTTGAACATCCTGCAGTGCCTGGGCGATGTCGCGGTTGAGTTCGAACTCGACGGTGACGGTCGCACTCGCATATTTCGCATTGGAAGACACGCTGCGCACGCCTTCCACCGTCATCACCGCGTCTTCCAATACGTCCACGACGTTCGTCTCGACGATCTCGGGTGCCGCGCCTGGATAGCTGACGTTGATCGAGACGATGGGAAAGTCCACATCGGGCAATTGACTGATGCCCATACGTGAACCGGAAATGAGGCCGAAGATGATCAGCCCGGCCATCAGCATCCAGGCGAACACCGGTCGGCGAACGGCGATCTCGGGAAGACTCATGGCGCGGACCTTTCTTGCGGCATGGGGCGGTGTACGGCGGCCGCTTGTAGTTTAAGATAGTCGAATTTCGCGGTGTAGCGCGCGCGGTCCAGCGCCCGTTGATTTTCCTGGAATGACGTCAGTGCCTGGAGCACGTCCAGATTAGTGACGAGACCCAAACGGTAGTCGCGTAACTGGGCCTCGTAGTTTTTCTTGGCGGCTTCCCTCGCCTTTTCCAGGGCATCCAATTGGGATTGGTCGAAAACGACGCTTTGATAGGCCGAGCGAATTTCCTGTTCCGCCTGCCGGTTGACCTGACTCGCACTCAACTCGGCCTGGGCCTGCTGCGACAGCGCTTCGCGCACCTTCGATTGCAGCAGGCCACCGGCGTAGATCGGCACCGTCAGGGCAATCTGCACGTCCCATTCTATATCCTGTTGGCTGCCGGTTCGTTCCAGGTAACGATTGGCATTTAAATCAACCGATGGAAGATGGGCTCCCCTCGCCACCGCAACATTTTCTTTCGTGGCCGTCACGCGTTGCTGACCCGCTTTTACGTCGGGACGCAACTCCAGCCGCGTCAGATAGGCGTCAAGCGGTTCGATAGTCGTGGGCAGGACTTCAGTGTCGCGTAGCGGGGTCGCGGACTCGAGGCCACTGAGAAACGCGAATGCTTCGCGCGCCACCTGGAGTTGGCTTTGCAGCTGCTCCACCTGTGCCCGCAATGTACTAATGGTGCTTTGCACCGTCAGTACCTCGCTGATCCGCGAGCGACCGATACGTACCCGGCCGTTGAGTTCTTTCTCGCGATCGAGATTCTGATTTATTTCCTCATCGAGGTTCTTCAGGTCCTGCTCGATCGACAGCACGTTGAAAAAATTCTGCGCAACGTCCTTGAATAGTTGCAGCTGCGCGTTAAGGTAATCTTGGTTCTGTGCGCCCACAAGCGCCTTCGTTTGGCGCAGACCGGCGAATTCGCGGAAGCCGCGAAACAGCGGCTGGGTCGCCGCGAGTTTGGCGAACGGTTGCCGGGTGAGCAAAGGCGAGGTGTTGACGGTACCGCCCGGTACCGGTTCCTGCCAAGTATAGGAGGCGACACCATTTAAAGTCGGA
>JBGPGJ010000206.1:0-4508 GCA_041483795.1 Sulfurifustaceae bacterium | reverse complement strand
GGTATTGCGCGTAGCGCCGATGCCGTCGGACACGAATGCCGCGGGCGACATCTTCGGCGGTTGGATCATGTCGCAGGCGGACATCGCCGGTGGAGTGGTCGCACACCGACGCGCCCGTGGGCGCGTGGCCACGGTGGCGGTAAACGCCTTTACCTTCAAAAAACCGGTTTACGTTTCCGACATCGTCAGTTTTTATGCCGAGGTCATGCGCGTCGGCACGACATCGATTACCATCGACGTGAAGGTGTTCGCCGAACGGGGCTGGCACGCGCCGAACCCCGGCGAGACCGTGCTCGTCACCGACGCGGTGCTCACTTACGTCGCGTTGGACGCACAAGGCCGTAAACGTCCGGTGCCGAAGGAATGAACGGTAGCTCGCTCAAAAGCGCACGGGCGCGGCCAGTGCTTAGGAAAAGCTCGGGAAAACAAGGGTCAGGTCGGTGCATCAAAAATATCGAGCGATTATCTCCGTAGAGGCGGGGGTAAATAACCTAGCAGCGGTTTACGTAATATCCAGGTTTCTGGAAAAGAAAAAATAAATAATTTTCGTTTCTCGACATTCGTCGGGTTAAACCCACCTTTCGTGTTATTTTAGCGCGGGGTGGAGTGGTCTTCCGATGTTGCGGTTCCACGCAGTCGTAGCTTTCTCGGATTCACAAGGATAATCCCCGCTTTCATTTTTTAACGACGGGGGGCAGTTCCTGTGCTGTACCCATTATTGGACACGTTTCTGCGTGCAGCCGTCGAGTGCGTCGGCGCGCACAGAGGTTTTTTGTTGCTGCTGCGCGGAGCGGACTTGGTGCTGTTTGCCGAAGTCGCCGTTGACGCACAGCGGATTGACACGCGCTTCGACCAGGGGCATGAGGTTAGACCGGAACGGTTGCCGATCGCGCTGCTCGACCACGTCCGACGCACGCGCGAGAAAATCGTTTTAGCCGATGCCACCGCGCCGCATCCGTTCGCGACCGACGCGTACCTGTCGCAGCAACGTCCGAAATCGGTGTTGTGCCTGCCGATCGTGCACCAGGGCCGGCTGCTCGGGATATTGTACTTTGAGAATTCCCCGATCACAGATACCTTCGCCTCCGAGCGGTCGGTAATGCTGGAGACACTGATGGCGCTCGCCGCGAGCGTGCTGGTACACGAGCACCTGCACACAGATTCACCGCAACCGAACGCGCAACACTCATGCGCCGAGACGGCATTGCGCGCGCGCGAAAAGTATTACCGGGCGCTCTTCGACGCTGTGCCATTGATGTACTTCATTGTGGATCCGACCGCAACGGTACTGTCGGTCAACCACTTCGGCGCGACGTACCTAGGTTACACTCCCGAGGAACTGGTCGGTCAATCGGTACTACGGATATTCTCGGACACCGACCAGGCAGTCGCGTTGGAGCAGGTGAGCGAATGCGCCGCCGAACCCGGACGGGTGTCGCGCCGGGAGCTGCGCGAGCGGCGCAAGGACGGTAGCGAGCTGTGGGTACGCGCGACCGCGCGCGCCGTGCGCGATTCGGACGCGATGCTCGCGATCATGGTCATTGGCGAAGACGTTACCGAATATAAGCGGGTCGAAGAGGCCGCGCGTCTGCGCAACCGCGCCATCGAATCTACGCACAGCGCGATCGTCATTGCCAAGTCCTCGCGCGCGGAAGATAACCTGATCGTTTACGTCAATCCCGCATTCGAGCGCATTACCGGTTACTCGGCGGCCGAAGTGTTGGGGCACAGTGCGCGCTGTCTAATCGGTAGCGACTGGGATCAGCCGGAGATCAAGCGGCTGCGCCAGGCGATGCGCGACGGCGTCGAAATTCGCGTCGTACTGCGCAATTATCGTAAGGATGGCACGCTGTTCTGGAACGAGCTGTGGTTCGCGCCGGTGTTGGATGAAGCACGCCAGCCGACGCATTTCATCGGCGTGATCAACGACGTGACCGATCGCGTTCGCTACCAGGAGCAACTTGAGCATCAGGCGAATTACGATTTACTCACGGGACTGGCCAACCGCAATTTACTGCGCGACCGCCTCAACCAGAGCTTGGTCCAGGCGCAGCGTTCGCATTGGTTGGTGGCGGTGGTTTTCATCGATCTCGATCATTTCAAGGTCGTCAACGACAACATGGGACACAACGCGGGCGATGCGCTGATAGGTGCGGTGGCGCAGCGACTGCTCGGCTGCGTACGCGAAGTGGACACCGTGGCGCGCCTCGGCGGCGATGAATTCGTGGTGATTCTGCCCGACTCCAAAAAGGAAGAGCACGTCACCGCCACGATGCAACGCGTTCAGGAGGCCCTGGAACCGCCGTTTGTCATAGATGGCCGCGAGCTTTACATCACGTGCAGCATGGGGGCGAGCATTTGTCCGCGCGATGGCACCGACAGCGAAACGCTGCTCAAGAATGCCGATGTCGCCATGTACCGAGCCAAGGAGATGGGACGAAACACCTTCCAGTATCACCGGGCGGACATGGGCGTGAAAGTAAACGAGCGATTCAACATCCGGACCAGCCTACAGCGCGCGTTGGAAAGACAGGAGCTGTTGCTGCACTACCAACCGATCATGGAAACCGCCACCGGCAAGATCGTCGGCGCCGAGGCGTTATTACGCTGGCGGCACCCCGAGGAAGGAATGATCCCGCCGACGGCGTTCATTTCCGTCGCCGAGGAGACCGGTCTTATCGTTCCGATCGGCAAGTGGGTGTTAGACCGCGCGTGCAGGCAGGCACGCCTATGGCGCGAACAGGGCGCGCCGTCTTTCTCGGTTGCGATCAACCTTTCCGCGCGTCAGTTGCGCCAGCACAATTTCGCGGACATGGTTTCCCGCGCGCTCGAGGCGAATCGCCTCGATCCCACCCTGCTGCATCTCGAACTCACCGAAAGCATAGTGATGCAGCATATCGATGGCGCCATGGCGATGGCGCGCCGGCTCAAGGCCCTCGGGGTCTCCTTGTCGCTCGATGACTTCGGTACCGGCTACTCGTCGTTGAGCTACCTTAGGCGCTTCCCGATCGACACGATCAAGATAGACGGCTCCTTCGTACGCGGTATTCCGGCCGATGCAGACAATACCGCGATCGCTTCGGCGGCAATTGCGTTGGCGCGCAACCTGAATATCACCGTGGTGGCCGAGGGTGTGGACACCGAGGAACAACTCAAATTCCTGGGCGTGAAGCACTGCGACCGGGTTCAAGGATATTACATCAGCCCCCCGCTTGAGGCCGCGGAATTCGCACGCTTTATCAACGCCGGGTCCACGACATCGGTATCGGTAGCCTAAGCGCGCTCAAGATCGAGCGCAGTGCCGGGCGGCCGTTCTCATTGTTAAGCATGTCGCGCGCTAACCGAACACGCGCAGGTACGCGAGCGCGCGCTATGGACAGGCCCGTCTTGCGCCTTTAACCTGTGTTCATGCCGAGACGACACCGACGAATTGCGATCGCGACGATTGTGCTTGCTTGCACCGTAGCGGTGGCGCGATCCGCGTGGAGTGCCGATACACCGGTACTCATGACGCTCGTGCCGGTGGGTGTAGCGGTGGAGATCAAAGTCGAGGCGAAACCCGGCGCCGCTGTTTCACCCACACGCGGCAAGGAATTCGACAAATGGACACTACGCCCCGGCAGCGCGTTCGCAAGCAAAACGCGGCCCGAGGAAATGCTGGTCGAGCTTTACCGAGGCGCGGATACCGAGGGCGTGTTGTTGTGCTCAATCGACATCCGCTATTTCCGCGACAATCGCGGAGTTTGGGTGCCGCACTATCAACTCAATCAAGAAGCGCTGGTCACCCGCGACAAGAACGGGAATTGGCAACCCCTCACGGCCGTGCGCGGCGCGCCGTCGCTGATTGTCCTGACCAACGCCACTCTTCCAAACGCCGAAGGCTTTTATCCCTCCCTCGAATTCGGTCTCACCAACGGCCCGCTACAAATCGATTCCTGGGTCGTGCGCTGAGCGTTACGACTTCTTCTTTGCCATGTCCAGAAACGGCGTGATGAGGTCCATCGGCAGCGGGAACACGATCGTGGAGTTCTTGTCAGCGGCGATCACGGTCAGCGTTTCGAGGTAACGCAGCTGAATCGCCTGCGGCTCCTGGGCCAGCACCTGCGCCGCTTTCAGCAACTTCTCCGAAGCCTGCAATTCGCCCTCGGCGTGGATGATCTTGGCGCGCCGTTCGCGCTCGGCCTCGGCCTGTTTGGCGATGGCGCGCACCATCGAGGGATCGATGTCCACGTGCTTGATCTCCACCACTGTTACCTTGATACCCCAGGCGTCGGTCGCGGCGTCGAGGATCTTCTGGATGTCGGCGTTGAGCTTGTCGCGCGCGGCGAGCAGCTCGTCGAGCTCGTGCTTGCCGAGCACGGAGCGCAGCGTGGTCTGCGAGAGCTGACTGGTCGCGGCGAAAAAGTCCTCGACCTGGATGATGGCGCGTTGCGGGTCAATCACGCGAAAATACACCACCGCGTTGACCTTGACGGAAACGTTGTCGCGCGTGATCACGTCCTGCGGCG
>JBGPGJ010000205.1:0-4512 GCA_041483795.1 Sulfurifustaceae bacterium | reverse complement strand
TCGCACGACCTCAAAACCCCGATCACGCGGCTGCGTCTTCGAGCCGAACTCATCGAGGACCCGGCACTGAAGACGAAAATTATTCATGACCTCGAAGAGATGGAAGGCATGACCCGGGCGACGCTCGACTTCCTGCGCGATGCCAGCGCGCGCGAGCCGGTGCAGCCGATTGACGTAAACGCGTTGCTCGAAAGCCTGCAAGCAGACGCCGAGGAGATGGGCCGGGAGGTGCGGATCGAAGGCGCGGCCTCATCGCCATACCCAGCGCGGCCGTTGGCGTTGCAGCGTTGCGTCGGCAATCTCGTCGAGAACGCCGTGAAGTACGGCAAGCGCGCACTGCTGCGGGTGCACGACAACGCGCAGCGCCTTCAGATCGTCGTCGCCGATGAAGGTCCGGGCATTCCGGAGGATAAGCTCGAACAGGTGTTCGAGCCGTTCTACCGGCTCGACGCCTCGCGCAGCCGCGAAAGCGGCGGCGTGGGGCTGGGCCTCAGCATCGCGCGCGACATAGCCCGCGCCCACGGCGGGGACCTTGAGTTGCGCAACCGTCCGCAGGGTGGGCTCGAGGCAATACTCACGCTGCCGCGCTAGGGGCAAGTTAGTCCGCGTGCCGGAACCGCCGCCCCCCCCAAACTCGCGGTGTCACGCCGCCTACCCCGCCGCCACTCGATGAGTTTTCGTGGAAAGCGCTCTGTCGCGGGTTGTTTCAGATACCCGTGGCGACGTGATTAGGATTTCGACAGGAACACGTTCGGCACATTTTCCGCGCAGGTATCCGACCTCAGCACTATCATTAGTCCCGCACTCGATTTTTTGATGAGACGCTACGTTTTGGCGAGCGATGCAACCCGTTGAAGCTAGCCAGGAATTAGCTTGCGATGGATGGAATCGAACAGCCGACCTGAGCACTTTTCGTGAAACAGTCCCGCAAAAATCTCGCACTCGTAGTGCTGAAGAGACGCAACGTTTTAGCGGCAGCTGCAACCGCTTGAAGTGGGCGAGGAAATTGGTGGCTATGGGCGGGGTCGAACCGCCGACCTCAGCATTATGAGTGCCGCGCTCTAACCAGCTGAGCTACATAGCCAATGTGCGTCCCATTTATACTGCCCGTGGCGGATTCATCCCTGAAGCATCGCCCAGCTCGGCAGTCTGGCTTCGCTCTCCCTGCTCCGCTCGCTGTCCAGGCCGGTCTCCTGACCGGCCGCTCGGTGGGAAATTGCTCGTTCGCAATTTCTTTATCCGCCTCGCCCATGCCTCGTGCTCCCGGCTCGTATTCTCGCCGCTCGCCCAGCTGAGTTACATAGCCAAAAGGGGGCGCAAAGATACCGGATAAGTGCGGTGGCGGGCAAGGGAAAACCGAATTCCCCGTTTAAGCTCACGGTGCGCGCCTTCCCTGGCGTGGCCTCACGGACTTCAATTCACCCCAACCGATAGTTTCATGTATCTGCGCTCAGCGGCGCAGATGCACATTTGGAGCGTTGGCGTCATCCAAAAAAAATGCCAGCCGTCCATGGCGAAACATCGTCACCTTCAACCCACTCCAGCCCAACCTTTCTTCGCTGCGCGGTCCTGCTTCGCTCGAAAGCGGGGCTCGCTTCTCGCTGCGCATCCATGCTTCGCTCGAAGCCCGGCCTAACCATCCCGGGTTGGGCGTTCGCCGCTGTCGCGCCTCACCCTGCCTCGCCCGCTCGGCCGGCCAAAGGTCCGCTGACCCTTTGGCAACATTCGGTTTCGCCCATGGTCGGGTGTTCAGCGCCGTGAACACGCGTTGTGTGTTCACGAAAACACCGCTGCACCCGCGACAACTGCGCTTCGCACTAAACGTTAAACCGGAAATGCACAACGTCACCGTCCCGCACGACGTACTCTTTGCCCTCGAGCCGCAGCCGCCCAGCGTCGCGCGCTCCGGCCTCACCGTGATATTTGACGTAATCGTCATAGGCGATGACCTCGGCGCGGATGAAACCGCGTTCGAAATCCGAATGAATGCAGCCGGCGGCCTCGGGTGCGTGCGCGCCACGACGCACGGTCCATGCCCGAACTTCTTTGGGTCCAGCGGTAAAAAATGTCAATAAACCGAGCAGTTCGTAACCTGCACGGATGACGCGATTCAACCCCGGCTCGTTAAGCCCCATGTCCGCGAGAAACGCGACCTTTTCTTCCGTGCTCATGTCGGATAGCTCCGCCTCTATCTTGGCGCAGATCGGCACCGTGACCGAGCCTTCTTCACGTGCACGCTTATCCACTTTTTCGAGCTGCGGATTGTTAGTGAAGCCCGACTCGTTGACGTTCGCAATATACATCGTGGGTTTGGCAGTAAGAAGGCCAAGCGGCTTCAAGAGCTTGCGTCCCTCAGCGTCGAGCGCAATGCCGTGCGCCGGTTTGCCCTCGTTCAACTGCGCCTGAATCTTTATCAAAATCTCGCGCAGTTTGATAGCGTCCTTATCGCCGCCCTTGGCATTCTTGTCCGCACGTGCAATGGCTTTCTCCACCGACTCCAGATCGGCGAGTGCCAACTCGGTGTTGATCGTGTCGATATCGGCAAGCGGGTCCACGCGCCCCGAGACGTGCACGACGTTGTCGTCGGCGAAACAGCGCACTACGTGCGCGATGGCATCCACCTCGCGGATGTGCGCCAGGAACTTGTTACCGAGCCCTTCGCCCTTCGAAGCGCCGGCGACAAGGCCGGCGATGTCCACGAACTCGATCACCGTCGGGATCACTTTCTCCGGTTTGGCGATCTCCGCGAGTTTCTGCAACCGCGGATCGGGCACCTCGACAATGCCAATGTTCGGATCAATGGTGCAGAACGGATAGTTTTCCGCCGCTATCCCCGCGCGCGTGAGCGCATTGAACAGCGTGGACTTGCCGACGTTCGGCAGACCGACGATACCGCACTTAAATCCCATCGTTACTCTATCCGTTACCTCTAGTCACCGTGCTTTCTGACGGTGCGTTTTTCAAATCCCGTATGGCGCGCGCTAAGCCAAAAGCAAATACTCGACAAGTGCGCGAAGCACGCTCAAGAATTTCCTACCCGTTGTGCGCGTGCAGCGCGTTCATCACTTTTTCGTATTCCCCGCGCACGATGTCGGACAAATGCTGGCGCGCGCGTTCGATAGCTTCGTCAATTAGCGCCTGCTCGCTGGCTGGCGCTTTCTTAAGTACGTAAGAAACCACCTGTGCCGCCGCGCCCGGATGCCCCACGCCGATGCGCAGGCGCACGCAATCGGGAGAACCGAGCTTCTCGGTCACGTCGTTCAAACCGTTGTGGCCGGCGTTGCTGCCACCGACTTTCAGGCGCACGCTCCCCGGTGGCAGATCAATCTCGTCGTATACGACCAGAATTTCCGGCACCGGAATTTTGTAATAGTGCGCGAACTTGGCAACGGACTCGCCACTGTGGTTCATAAACGTCTGCGGCGCGAGCAGCCAGACTTCCCTGCCACCGACGCCGAACCGCGCGACCTCGCCGGCGAAGCGCGCCTCGTGGCGCAACCGCGTCTCCGTTCCTGAAAGCAAGGCGTCCAGAAAACGGAACCCGGCATTGTGCCGGGTTTCCGCGTACTGCGGGCCCGGATTGCCGAGCCCGACGATCAGGGAGATGCCCTGGGTCATTGGGCAAGCAAGTAGGGATTACTTGCCCTCCTTCTTACCACCTTCCGGCTTCTTCGCTTCAGGCTTCTTGGCCTCCGGTTTCTTGGTCTCCGGCTTCTTTGCGTCCGCCTTGGGCGCCGCCTCGGCCTTCTTGGCGTCGCCCGCCGCGGCCGGGGTGGCGGCTGCACCCGTTGCCGGAGCGGCTGCCGCGCCTTCCGCGGTCGGGGCCACTTCGGCAACCGCCGCCACTGGCACTTCTTCCACCTCTTCCTTGATCAAGACTACTGCCGCCACCGCCAAGTCGTCGCCGCCATGGGCGAGACTCGTGATCGCGACGCCCTCGGGCAGCTTAATGTTGGACAGATGCACCGACTCGTTGAGATTCAGGTGCGACAAATCGACGCTGAGATACTCCGGCAGGTCCTTCGGCAAACAGGTGATGTCCACTTCGTTGAAGACGTGCGATACGATTCCCCCCTGCAGCTTGACGCCCGGCGCCACGTCGGCGCCGGTGAAATGCAATGGCACGCGCATGTGAATCTTCTCGGTAGCGCTCACGCGCTGCAAGTCCACATGTACCACCTGCGGCTTCCATGGATGCATCTGCCATTCGCGCAGCACCGCCTGGTCAGCGTCGCCGCCGAGCTTCACCGTCAGGATCGAGGAATGGAACGCCTCGTTTTCGAGCTGGCGCTTGACCTGATTATGATCGAGCACGATCTTCACAGGCGGCTTGCCCGCACCATAAATAATTCCCGGAACCTTGCCCGCGTTGCGCAGGCGGCGGCTGGCACCGGTGCCCTGCTCGCCACGCGGCTCGGCGGTAACTTCAAACTTTGCCATGACTTCTCTCCAAAAGGTTGATCGAACTTCCCGCCCCTCCCGCGACCAGAAAGAGCCGGTATTAGGCAAACG
>JBGPGJ010000204.1:0-4514 GCA_041483795.1 Sulfurifustaceae bacterium | reverse complement strand
TTTTGAGCCTCGATTTTGGCGCCTTCGAGCCCGAGCACCGAAGGGTAAGTCGGTTTGCCGCGCGCCTTATCGGCACCCGCGCGTTTGCCGAGGATTTCGGCATCGCCTTCGACATCGAGAATATCGTCAGCGATTTGAAACGCGAGCCCCAATGCTTCGCCGTAGCCTTTCAGCGCGTCGGCGAACGCTGAATTCTCTGTATCCGATGTCAGCGCTCCAAGCCGCACTGAGGTTGCAATGAGTGCGCCCGTCTTACGCCGGTAGCAATTTGCAAGTTCAGGCAGCGTAAGTTGACCGCCGACCGAGGCCAAGTCTATGGCCTGTCCGCCGGCCATGCCAACCGATCCCGACGCCTGAGCCAGAGCGCCGATCATTTCGAGTCGTCGTGCCGCGCTCACCGCGAGCGCCGGGTCGTGCGCGAGCAATTCGAAGGCGAGCGGCTGAAGTGCATCGCCTGCGAGCACGGCGGTGGCCTCGTCGTAGGCGCGATGAACCGTCGGTTTGCCGCGGCGCAAATCGTCGTCATCCATGCACGGCAGGTCGTCGTGCACGAGCGAGTAGGTATGAATAAGCTCTACGGCGCAGGCCGGAACATCGAGCGCCTCGAGCGACGCACCGAGCGCCTCTCCGGCGGCGTAGACTAGGGCCGCGCGTAGCCGCTTGCCGCCGTTGAGGGTGGCGTAGCGCATCGCGTCGTGCAGGCGGACAGGTTCGGCAGTGGAAGCGGGCAGACGGCGCGCAAGCGCGCGTTCCGCCCGTGCGGCGTAATGCGTCAACCAATCGTTTGAAGACACAAGAGAGATGATTGCAGACGACGGTCCGTGACTATTCGTCGCGGCTTTTTTCGGTGAATGGTTCCACGATCACTTCACCGTTTTGTTGGACGAGTTTTTCTACACGTTGTTCGGCTTCCTTTAAACCTTGCTGGCACGTGCGCGCCAGTTCGATCCCGCGCTGAAACGACTTGAGCGCCTCTTCAAGACTCTGATCGCCGGCCTCCATCTTCTCGACGATTTTTTCGAGTTCCACCAGAGCGGCTTCGAAGTCGGGAACGGATACTTTTTTGGTCACGGGTGTTCGGGTGTGTATGCGGTGGGCTATCGTAGGGCCGTTGCTCCCGCGCCGTCAACGCCGGTGGTTTGCCCACTTGAAATAAGCGTATTCTTTTTTACTTTGTTGATTCTGCTCCTGCTTGCGTGGCGGCGCGCGGACGAATGCGTGAATTTGACAGTGAGAATGCCGGTGCTTACCATCCTCCTGTCGCTAGAACAATTGATTTCGCATCCCAATGGACGAATATTCCCCACCCAGGCGGTTCTTGGCCGATACGGCGTGGGGTAGATTCGCGCTCGATGGGATAGGTGAGTGAGTTGGCGCTTGAACTCGCTTATCTCTCCGTTGTGTTCGCTCTGCTGTCCGCAGCGATTTCTCTCGGCGCCAGCCCCGCGCGCAAGGGCCTGTTTCGCTTCGGTGCCTTCGGACTGCTCGCCCTTAGCGGTCTGAGCGCGGTCGGCGCCGGCATCCTCGCGCTCACCGCGAACCAACCCTTTTCCACCCAGTTCGTCCTCGGCCTGCCGTGGTTGCATTGGCATTTGCGCCTCGATGCGTTGTCAGGCTTCTTTTCCATCATCCTGGGTACACTCGTATTCAGCGTCAGTCTCTACGGCCCGAGCTATGTACGCTCGTTTGAACGCGCCGGACAATCGCTGCCGCCGCTCGGTTTTTTCACCGGTCTTTTCATCGCCGCCATGCAGCTGGTGCTGCTCGCTGACGATGCATTCATGTTCATGCTGGTGTGGGAGCTGATGTCGGTGTCGAGTTACTTTCTGGTCGCCTATCAACACGAGCATGCGGCCAACCGCCACGCCGCGTTCCTTTATCTGCTTATGGCGCATGTGGGTGCGCTCGCTATTCTTTTTGCTTTTGGGGTGCTGGCGGCGTTCGCAACCGATTTCTCGTTTGAGGCGCTACGCGCCGCGGCGCTTTCGCCTGCCTGGGCCACGATCGCCTTTGCGCTCGCGGTCGTCGGCTTCGGCATGAAAGCCGGCATGGTGCCGCTGCACGTGTGGCTGCCGGAGGCGCACCCGGCGGCGCCGTCGCATATTTCGGCATTGCTCTCCGGCGTCATGATCAAGCTCGGTATCTACGGGATCGTGCGCCTTACCTACGATCTAATCGGCCAGGTCCAATGGGAGTGGGGACTCGCGTTGCTCGTGCTCGGTGCGCTGTCCGCCGTGCTCGGCGTGCTCTACGCCCTCGCGCAGCACGATCTCAAGCGCCTGCTCGCTTATCATTCGGTCGAGAACATTGGCATTATCTTGATGGGCCTCGGTCTATCGCTCATCTTTCTCGGCACCGGGCATTCCGGGCTCGGCGCGCTTGGGTTGGTTGCGGCGCTCTACCACACGCTGAATCATGCGATCTTCAAGTGTCTGCTGTTCCTCGGCGCCGGCGCGGTGCTGCACCGCACGCACGAGCGCGATCTCGATCGCATGGGCGGCCTTATTCAGCGCATGCCGGTGACGGCGTTTTTGTTCCTGATCGGGTGCATCAGTATCTCGGCGCTGCCCCCGTTCAACGGCTTCGTTTCCGAATGGCTTACCTTCCAGGTGGCGCTACAGGCGCCGGCGCTAACGAGCGGCGTGCTGCGTGCGTTCGTCCCGGTTACCGCGGCCATGCTGGCGCTCGCGGCGGCGCTCGCCGCCGCCTGTTTCGTCAAAGCCTACGGCGTGGCCTTTCTCGGGCGAGCGCGCACGCGCCAGGTAGGGCACGCGCGCGAGGTGACCTCGGGGATGCTCGCCGGCATGGGGCTGCTCGCGGCGCTCTGTCTACTGCTCGGGGTGTTCCCGACCACGACAATTTCCGTTATCGAGACGATTCCGCAGCAGCTCCTCGGGCTCGGACTGCCGAGCGCCACGGCCCACGGTTGGCTGTGGTTGACGCCGGTGTCCGCCGAGGGCGCCTCCTATTCCGCGCCGCTCGTGCTGGCGGCAATCGTGCTCGTCTTCGGCATCGGCTGGCTGCTGCTGCATCGCCGCGCGCGCGCGCGCCGCGGCTACCCTTGGGATTGCGGTTACGGGGCGCTCAGCAACCGCATGCAGTACACCGCGACCGCGTTCGCCCAGCCGATACGGAGGATCTTCGCTCCCGTGTGGCAAATCCGCGAAGAGATCCAGATCGCCCGCGACCCGCGTGCGCCAGCCTTGGTACGCGAGGTGCGCCATCATTTGCATGTGCTCGACTGGTCGTGGACCCAGGCCTATGAGCCGTTCGGACGCCTCGTGTTGCTCGCTGCTCGGCGCATCGGCGTCATCCAGACGGGAAACATACGTACCTATCTGTTGTACTCCTTTCTCACTCTGCTGTTGCTGTTGTTGGTGGTTTCGTGAGCGCGGTCCTGACCGAAACTGTTATCGCTTGGCTGCTTGCTTTCGCGCAGGCCGCACTCTTCGTCGCTGCCGCGCCCCTGCTCGGCGGCTGGGTCAAGCGTCTCAAGTGCCACATGCAGAACCGTGCCGCACCATCGCTGCTGCAACCGTACTACGATCTCGCCAAACTGTTCCGCAAGGAGTTACTGATGGCGGAAAACGCCTCGTGGCTCTATCGCATCACACCGTACGTGGTGTTCGGAGCATTGCTGCTTGCGGCCGCCGTGGTGCCGCTCGTGGCGGTCAACCTTCCCACCGCCGAGATCGCGGACGTGATCGTGCTGGTCGGTTTCTTCGCGCTCGCGCGCTTCTTCCTGGCGCTCGCGGGCCTGGACATCGGCACCGCCTTCGGCGGCATGGGCTCCTCGCGCGAGATGACCATCGCCGCGCTCGCCGAACCCGCGATGCTCATGGCGGTGTTCACGCTGGCCATGACCGCTTCGACCACCAACCTGTCGGTCGCGATCGCGAATATCGTGCACGGCGGTTTGGTGCTGCGGCCGTCGTTCTTGTTCGCGCTCATGGGGCTCGCGATGGTGGCAGTGGCCGAGACCGGCCGCATTCCGGTGGACAACCCGGCGACGCACCTCGAACTCACCATGATCCACGAGGCCATGATCCTCGAATACTCGGGCCGCCACCTCGCGCTCATCGAGTGGGCCGCGCAAATAAAGCTCATGATCTACGCCGTGCTGATCGCCAACATCTTCCTGCCCTGGGGCATCGCCGAGCGGTTCACGCCCGAGGCCCTCGGCGTTGGCGTCATCGCGATCGTTGCCAAGCTCGCGGGGCTCGCGATCGTGCTGGTGGTATGGGAGACCGTGATGGCCAAGATGCGGCTGTTCCGCGCGCCGCAATTCCTGGGCTTTGCGTTTCTCTTGAGCCTGCTTGGGATGCTCACGCACGTAATACTGGAAACCGGAAACTGAGATGGCGCTGGCGCAATTGAGCTTGTTCAATCAGGCGGTATTGGTGCTCGCGTCGCTCGCGCTGCTTACCTCATTCATTATGCTCGCCCAGGGGCGCAAGCTGCCGCTCATCTACACCTACGGTTGGCAGGGGGTACTGCTCGCGGTCACGACTGCG
>JBGPGJ010000203.1:0-4516 GCA_041483795.1 Sulfurifustaceae bacterium | reverse complement strand
TGCGGCGGCACAGGCGCTCGACGATCACCGCTGGCAGGAATTAACCCGCAAGCGTCTCAAGGCCGCCGGCGAACGGCTTGCCGCGCTGCTGCAACTATATGAATTGGCGCCGCAGGGAGGTTGCGCCTTGTTTCAATGGGTGCCGACAGCGCGCGCGGCCGAGTTACATGACCGGCTCGCGCGTTTAGGCGTTATTACGCGTTTGTTCGAGAATCCCGCGAGCCTGCGCTTCGGCTTGCCGGGAACGGAGACCGACTGGGCACGTCTCGATGCAGCGCTCGCCGCCGTTCGCACGCTGACTCCCGCGGATACCGGCGCATGACCGCGAGCACGCTCATGGTACAAGGTACAACGTCGGATGCCGGCAAGAGCACGCTCGTCACCGGCCTGTGCCGCGTACTCGCGCGCCGCGGCGTGCGCGTGGCGCCTTTCAAGCCGCAAAACATGGCGTTGAACAGCGCCGTCACCGCCGATGGCGGCGAGATCGGCCGCGCGCAGGCGGTGCAGGCGCAGGCCTGCGGGCTGGCGCCGCACACCGACATGAACCCGGTGCTGCTAAAACCCAATACCGACGTCAGCGCACAAGTCATTATTCGCGGCAAAGCCATCGGCAACATGGACGCGCGCGGCTATCACGAATACAAACAGATTGCCCAAAGCGCGGTGCTGGAATCGTACGCACGTCTGGTATCGGACCATGAAGCGGTCATTGTCGAGGGCGCGGGTTCGCCCGCCGAGATCAATCTGCGCGACCGCGACATCGCCAACATGGGCTTCGCGGAAGCCGTGGATTGTCCGGTAATCCTCATCGCCGATATCGATCGCGGCGGCGTGTTCGCGCATATCGTCGGCACACTCGCACTGCTGAGCGAAAGCGAACGCACCCGCGTCGCCGGCTTCGTCATCAACCGCTTTCGCGGCGATATCGAGTTGTTGCAACCGGGCCTCGACTGGCTCGAACAACATACCGGTAAACCGGTGCTGGGCGTGCTGCCGTATCTGCACGGCCTGCATCTGGAGGCCGAGGACGCGCTGCCGGGTGACACCGAAAACAAGTCCGGCGCGCAACTACAGGTGATCGCGCCGGCGCTGCCGCGCATCAGCAACCACACCGACTTCGATCCGCTGCGGCTGCATCCGCAAGTGGATTTTCGCTTTATCGGGCCGGACGAAGTTGTTCCGCCCGCCGATCTCATCATCCTGCCCGGCTCGAAGTCGGTGCGGGCCGATCTCGATTGGCTGCGGGCGAACGGTTGGGAAACGGCGCTCCAGCGTCATCTGCGCTACGGCGGAAAGTTGATCGGGATCTGCGGCGGTTTTCAGATGCTCGGCGCCGCGATTCACGATCCTCACGGCGTCGAAGGCGACGCCGGTACCAGTCTGGGCCTCGCGCTACTCGAGATCGAGACCACGCTCGAGCGCGAGAAACAGCTGCGCAACGTGCGCGGACGACTCGCGCTCGAAAACGCCGAGGTCGCGGGCTACGAGATACACGCCGGCGTCAGCACCGGTAAGGCGCTCGCGCGACCCGCGGTGCAACTCGAAAGCCATCCCGACGGCGCCATCAGCGAAGATAACCGGGTCCTCGGTACCTATCTGCACGGTCTGTTCGAGTCACCTGCAGCCTGCAATGCCCTGCTCTCCTGGGCCGGATTGAACGCACCGCAAACACCGGATTATCGCCGGCTGCGCGAAGCGGGTATCGAGCGCCTGGCGGATGCCGTCGAATCGCATCTCGACATGCACACCATCCTGCGCCTGCTGAACATGGCACCGGCACGAACGGAGGCGGCACAATGAAAACGCTGATCCTCGGCGGTGTTCGCTCGGGCAAAAGCCGGCTGGCCGAATCGCTCGCACTGCGCAGCGGGCGGCCCGTCACCTACATCGCCACCGCCACCGCCGGTGACGAGGAAATGCGCCGGCGCATTGAGACGCATCGCGCGCGCCGTCCGGCTGGCTGGACCGTCGTCGAGGAACCGCTACGTCTCGCGTCGGCGCTGCAAGCTCACGGCGCGAACGGATCGTTCGTGATCGTGGACTGCCTGACGCTGTGGCTGACCAACCTGCTGGTCGCTTCCGACGACGGGCAGTTGGCGCGTGAACGCGATGCGCTGGTTGCCGCGTTGCCTGCACTCGGCGACGAGATTGTTTTCGTCAGTAACGAGACCGGCATGGGCGTCATGCCGCCCGGCGAACTCACGCGCCGCTTCGGCGACGAAGCCGGACGACTGCATCAGGAACTGGCACAACACTGCGAACGCGTGGTGTTCACCGTCGCCGGCCTGCCATCAGTATTAAAAGGAGAGCCGTTGTGAAACACGAAGAAATGCAGTGGTTGAACGTTCCGCCCGCGCCGCTCAGCGATTCCGCGCGGCGCGCGGCCGAGGCGCGGCAAACGATCCTGACCAAACCGCCGGGTGCGCTCGGCCGGCTGGAGTCGCTCGCCATCCGGCTCGCTGCTATGCAAGGCACCGAACAGCCGCGTGTTGAGCATGTTTACATCGCGGTATTTGCCGCCGATCACGGCGTGGCCGCCGAAGGCGTATCCGCGTTTCCGCAGGCGGTCACCGGCGAAATGGTGCGCAACTTCGCGCGCGGCGGGGCTGCTATCAGCGTGCTCGCGCGCGAGCTTGGCGCCACGCTCGAAGTCATCAACCTCGGTACGGTGAACCAACTCGGCCCGCTCGATGGCGTGAAGAACTACCACCTCGGTCCTGGCACGGCCAACTTCACGATCGAACCGGCGATGGACGAACATCAACTCGCTTGCGCCTTGCACGCCGGCCGCCACGCGGCGGAACGCGCCAAACTCGCCGGCGCACAATTGTTCATCGGCGGCGAAATGGGCATCGCCAATACCACAGCGGCGACGGCGCTTGCCTGCGCGCTGCTCAACACCGCGCCGCAACAACTCGCCGGCCCCGGCACCGGGCTCGACGTCAAGGGCGTGGCGCACAAGGTGAAAGTGATTGAACGCGCACTCAAGCTGCATAACAACCACGTCGCGACACCGCTGAAGGCCTTGCGTCGTGTCGGCGGCTTTGAAATCGCCGCACTCGCGGGCAGTTATATCGCCTGTGCGCAGATGGGCCTGCCGGCGCTGGTGGATGGCTTCATTGCGAGCAGCGCCGCGCTTGCCGCCGCCCAACTACGTCCCGGCGCCGAAGACTGGCTGCTGTTCGCGCATGCCTCCGCCGAGCCGGGCCACCGCCTGATACTCACGGCTCTCCACGCCCAACCGTTGCTCGATCTCGGCATGCGGCTCGGCGAAGGCAGCGGCGCCGCGATAACGGTGCCCTTACTGAGAATGGCCTGCGCGCTGCACAACGAAATGGCGACATTCGGTGAAGCGGAAGTGTCGGTCGCTAGCGGCGTCCTGCCGTGAGTCACGACCGATTCATCCACGTTGATCTGCTGCGCCACGGCGAGACCGAGGGCGGTGCGCGCTATCGCAGCGTGACTGACGACCCCCTGACCGCCGCCGGCTGGGAACAGATGTGGGCCGCCGTGGATTACGATGCTCGGTGGGAAACGATCGTCACCTCGCCGCTCATACGCTGCGTGGAATTTGCGCGTGCGCTGGCGAAACAGCGCACGCTGGCGTTGCACATTGACAGCCGATTGCGTGAAATGGACTTTGGCGCCTGGGAGAACCGCCGCGCCGTCGAGTTGCTGGAAACCGAACCCGAGGCCCTCGCCCGCTTCTGGCACGACCCCTGGAACCACGGTCCGCCGGACGGCGAATCCGTACGACACATGCAAGCGCGAGTTCTTGCCGCATGGCATGACATCGTCGCACGACAACGGCCTGCCTTGCTGATCAGTCACGGCGGTCCGATTCGCGTGATTCTTTGCCATGTCCTGCGACATCCGCTCGACAAGCTGCTCGAGATTGACGTACCGCACGCTACGCGGCGTCGGCTGCGCGTGCACGCCGATGAATCGCGCGTTTTGGAGACGCACGCATCGTGAAACGGTTTTATCCCTTTCTCATCGCCCTGCAGTTCCTGACACGGTTTCCCGTGCGTGTGGCGCAGACTACCGACAAACGCCTGATCGGACGCTCTCTCCTTTATTATCCGCTCGTGGGCCTGATCCTTGGGTTCGCGCTCGCGGCGCTGAATTGGGCCCTCGATAGTGCGCCTGCTTTGCTACGTGCAGCGCTCCTGCTGGCCGCGTGGGCGATGCTCACCGGCGCATTGCATCTCGATGGACTCGCCGATAGCGCCGACGCGTGGATCGGGGGCCTGGGCGATCGTAAACGGACGCTCGCGATCATGAAGGATCCCTATTGCGGCCCGATGGCGGTAGTTGCGCTTGTGCTCGTCCTTCTGATCAAGTTCGCTGCCTTACGCAGTCTCGAATCGAACGACTGGCTGATTCTCGTTTTAGTTCCCATGCTCGCCCGCAGCACTATCCCGCTGCTTTTTCTCACCACACCCTACGTGCGGCCCGTCGGATTGGGCGCCGTATTGGCTGCAAACCTGCCGCGAACGACAGGCGCCATAGTAGT
>JBGPGJ010000202.1:0-4516 GCA_041483795.1 Sulfurifustaceae bacterium | reverse complement strand
GTCATCGATAAATGGATAGAACAAGCCCATTGCATTCGAGCCGCCGCCGACACAGGCGACGAGCGCATCCGGCAGACGGTCCTCGAACTCGCGGATCTGATAGCGCACCTCGCGCCCGATCACGCACTGGAAATCGCGCACCATCATCGGGTACGGATGCGGACCGGCCACGGTGCCGATGATATAAAAGGTATTGTCCACGTTCGTGACCCAATCTCGCATGGCCTCGTTCAACGCGTCCTTGAGCGTCTTCGAGCCGGATTCGACGGGTACCACCTCGGCGCCGAGCAGCCTCATGCGATAGACGTTGATCGCTTGACGCCGCATGTCCTCCGAGCCCATGTACACCACGCACTTCATGTCGAAGCGCGCGGCCACGGTCGCGGCGGCCACGCCATGCTGGCCGGCACCGGTCTCGGCGATCACGCGTTTCTTGCCCATGTGGCGCGCGAGCAGCGCTTGACCGACGGTGTTGTTGATCTTGTGCGCACCGGTGTGATTTAAATCTTCGCGTTTGAGATAAATGCGCGCGCCGCCCCACCGCTGCGTGAGGCGCTTCGCGGGATAAAGCGGCGAGGGCCGGCCGACGTAGAGTCGCAGGTCCTCGGTGAATTCCTCCTGGAACTTGGGATCGGCACGCAGCCGCTCGTAGGCCTCGCGCAGCTCGGCCAGTGGCTGCATCAAGGTTTCGGAGACGAATATGCCGCCGTAAGGGCCGAAATGCCCGCGCGCGTCGGGCAGGTGATAGGCTGTCATGCCGCCTCCTGCACCGCGCGAATGAAGGCGGCGATCTTATCGGCATCCTTGATGCCTTTCGCTTTCTCGACACCGCTCGACACATCCACGGCGTAGGGTCGCACCGCACGCACCGCCTCGGCTACATTCTCAGGCGTCAAACCGCCGGCAAGAACGATGGGCTTGGCCACATCGCTAGACACACGCGCCCAATCGAACGTACGCGCGCTACCGCCGGCGACAGTTGGATCGTGGGTATCGAGCAACAAGCCGGTGGCGTCAGCGTAGGCACGCGCTTGGGCGTGCAAATCCACGCCTTCCTGCATGCGCACGACCTTGATATAAGGAAGATTGACCAAGCGGCACTGTTCGGGAGTTTCAGAGCCGTGGAATTGTAACAGAGCGATGCGCACACGGCTCAGGATTTCGCGGATGCGCGCCGGTTCGGCATTGACGAACAGCCCCACTACCGTCACGAACGGAGCCACCGAACGCGCGATGGCCACCGCCTGATCGGGCGCGACATAGCGCGGGCTTTGCGGATCGAATACGAGTCCAATCGCATCGGCCCCGGCCCGCACCGCGGCCGCGGCGTCTTCAAGACGAGTGATCCCGCAAATTTTTACGCGCGTGCGCACTTTCCATCCGCTCGAGAAACGGCGCAAAGCTTACCAAAGGCTTGCCGCCGGGGCGAACGCCGCCTAATGTGACGGCGATGAAAACAACCTTTTGCTCGCTATTGGCGGGCGTCGTCCTTGCCATCGCTAACGCGGGCGCCACGGCCGATCCGTTCGCCGACGCACGCCGACAAATGCTGGAGGTCGTCCAGCGCGATTTCAAGGCAACTCGTAATGAGCTCGGACAGGGTGCGCTGGACACGCGAGTGAGGGCAGCGTTAGCGGCGATCCCACGACACGAATTTGTCGCTGCAGATTTGAGCAAGCACGCCTACGAAAATCGCCCGCTACCGATCGGCTACGGCCAAACCATCTCGCAGCCCTACATCGTGGCGGCGATGACACAACTGCTCCAGCTCCGACCGGGCGAGCGCGCATTGGAAATCGGCACCGGCTCGGGCTACCAGGCCGCGATACTGGCGGAACTCGGGGTCCAGGTCTTCACCATCGAGATTATCCAACCGCTGGGTGAAGCCGCGCGCGAACGTCTAACGCGCCTCGGCTATGAACGCATCAACACCCGCATCGGCGATGGCTATGACGGTTGGCCGGCGCACGCGCCGTTCGACGCCATCATTGTTACCGCCGCCACGAATCATATTCCGCAGCCGCTACTCGAACAGCTCAAGGTCGGCGGGCACATGGTCATCCCGATCGGTAGTCCGTTCGGCGCGCAACAACTGCTGTTGGTACGAAAAGATCCAGACGGCCGCGTTACCACCCGCAAGCTGCTGCCAGTGCGGTTCGTGCCGCTCACCGGCCGCCACGGCGAAAAGTGACGACGGAGTCGTATACGACTTCCCAGTTGTTCTAGGGAACCGCAGATTCAAAGACTATTCATCGCAAAGACGTGAAGGGTGAGGTGGAGCACTCGCGAATGTTCAGCGAACATTCGCGCCGCCGAACGGGTGCAACCGATTCTGTTGCACCCCGGGCCGCAATTGGAAAACCTTTGCGCTCTTTGCGCCTTTGCGGTGAGAATTAGTATTTTCAGGAAACAATTTCGATATCGAGCCGGTGCGCCTTGCGGCCGCCGCGTTCGGTTTTTTCCACCGCGCCGCCACGCTCCAGCAGCTTGCGCGCAAACTCGACCGCGCGGTGTATCAGCTCGCGCGCGCCGCGGCGCAGCTCCTCGCTTTGCTGCACATGCATGACGTCGCGCTCCATGTCCTCCGCCGACCAGCCGCGCGAATGCGCGATATACGGGAACTGCGGAAACTGGAAACCGAGTTCCGAGAAAAATCCGAGCAGGTGCCCGGCCACGTCTTGCACGTTGTCCTGCCCGCCCATGATGACGAATCCAGCGACTTGTTGCGGATGAGCACGTTATCCTTGATGGTGATCTGGTTCTGAACGCAGTTGAGGCGCTCGACCATTTTGTAATAGAGCGAACCGGATGCGCCCCAGCGGATGGGCGTGGCCAGCAGCACCACATCGGCCCAGTGCACCAACGCCTCGTACACCTGTTCCATCCGATCCTCCGGGTCCATCTGCGTGATGGAACAAGGCCAGGTGCAGGCGCGCGCGCTCTTCGAATAGTAACCTTCGCAATGACGGAAGCGCAGTTGATCCAGGCGGATGAGGCGCGTCGCGCACGCGAGCTCGGACGCGGCGTGATCGAGCGCCACCTGCAGCAACGCCTCCGAGGTGGAGTAACGCGGATAGTCTCGATCCATGGCGGTCGTGGACAGGCCGACTACGCGTATCGGTCCCGGTTCGCGCTTTATCGGGCGCTCGAGCGGATGCGGTGGATGTGGTTTCTTGCGTCGCGGCGTCTGCGGTTCAAATTGCACGTAAAGATGTCCGCCCTCGACCTTGAGTGCGTGACTCGGCACCGCGTCCTCCTCGTAGCCCGGCTCGCCGCGCCCGGTGCGACAGTGAAATTTCCAGTGGTGCCACGGGCAAACTACGTACTCTGCGTCCAATGTTCCCTGACCAAGCGGTCCGCCGGCGTGGTTACAGATGCCTGATATCGCTCCCAGCTGTTCGTTCTGCCATGAGATCGCCAATTTGGTGCGCCCAGCGTTGACTTCCGTCAGCGGCGCTTTTTTGAATTGTTCGACCGGACCCAGATCGTGCCACGTTTTCTTGTCCATCGTTCGCTCCCCAGATCGTCATTCGGTTGAATAACGCGCAAGGTATTTTTCACGGATGCTGCATCGAGCCACGCCGTGGTCACAAAACGCCCCACGGGGGCAACGCACGAGAGATCGCAGGTATCTTCGCCGAATCGGGGTACTCAATAGCCGCCAGATAAAGTCCGTCCGGCAACGCGGTTACGCCGCCGTGCGTGCGGTCGCGCGCCTCCAATATCTCGCGTGCCCACTCGGGCCCGCGTTCGCCCGCACCGACGCTCATCAACACGCCTGCAATGTTGCGCACCATGTGCTGCAAGAACGCGTTGGCATAGGCGTGTATATGCACAAACTCGCCGCGGCGCTCGACGGTAAGCGCGCGCAGCTCACGCACCGGACTCTTCGCCTGACATTCGACAGCGCGAAACGATGTAAAGTCGTGCGAGCCGATAAGATGCTTCGCCGCCGCCTGCATGGGCGCGACATCGAGCAGGCGATAATCCCAGGTTACGCGACGCAATAAGTAGGTCGGTCGAATTGGGCGATTGAGAATCACGTAATGGTAATGCCGCCCGGTCGCCGAATAGCGCGCGTGAAACCCATC
The DNA here is from genome assembly GCA_041483795.1 of Sulfurifustaceae bacterium. Taxonomy (GTDB): domain Bacteria; phylum Pseudomonadota; class Gammaproteobacteria; order Acidiferrobacterales; family Sulfurifustaceae; genus JAHFQD01. The sequence goes on along the minus strand of JBGPGJ010000202.1, from coordinate 425 downwards.
GTCCATCTGCCCGGCCCACAGGAGCGCGACGTCGTCCGGCAAGTGGCTATTCGCGCCGCGCACCCACGAATACTCGCCGCGCGTGGCCGAGGTATCGAAGTGAATGACCTGTGCCAGCGCGTGCACACCGCTGTCAGTGCGCCCGGCGACTGTAACCTGTATCGGCTCGTCTGCCACTTTGGACAATGCCTCCTCGACGCACTGCTGCACCGAACGCGCGCGTGCCTGACGCTGCCAGCCGCAGAAATCCGCGCCGTCGTATTCGACAAGTGCCGCCATCCGCATGCGAGGTATTGTACACGCCGGCCGCCGCCGTTTCGGCGAGCGGTAAGATCGGCGGGCTTGACCTTCCAATGCGACAATCCGCGCCCTATGCTTTCAGCAAGAGCCGTCGAGAATGTGCCATGTCCGCGTTTATTAACCTG
>JBGPGJ010000201.1:0-4522 GCA_041483795.1 Sulfurifustaceae bacterium | reverse complement strand
GCAGCATTGTCGGAATCTCGAGCTCCATCAATAAGTCAACAATAGGGGACGTACTCCGGCTTTCGGGCGAAAAACAAAACGATCGGCGCCGTGCCTGGTAATTCTTCGGACACACGCTGGGCTTGGCGTTCGGGACGGGTCGCGAAACCGGTGGGATGTTCTTGCGATCCGCGGCGAATTGCTTCCTAATATTGGGCCTCTGTCGCCGGCGCGCGCAGCCGCCGTTGGCGTTCAAGGACAAGGGAATGCACCATGAAAAAGAAACCGAAGCACGCGGGCCGCAAGTCTCGCCCGGCAATTAACGCGGCGTCGAAGGGTGAACGGCCCGCCGCCTACGATATTCGTCCCGATCGGTTCCAGTGGCACTTTAGATTAATTCCGTCTCGAATCAGCAAGGCCGGCAAATCGATACCGAATCCGTTCCGCGACACCGCCGTCTACGTGGTGCACGGGATCGGCGAGCAACGCTATGCGGAGACCGCGGCCGAGCTTCGGATCGGGTTCGAGGATGCGGTCGACGAGGTCGAGCCGAAAAACTGGTTGCCGCGCAACGCCGATTACTGAATCGTTCCCCAGCCCTTCGTAGCCGACGTATTTTGGGGCGAGTACGACAAGGTCGATAAGGTGGAGTCGGCGCTGTGGAAGCGCTTCACCCAGGGCGAGAAAGATTTCTTCCAGTTTGTGTGGTCCAAGCGGGTCATCAGCTCGTCGCTTACGTTCCGTTGGCTGATACGAATCGGCGTTCAGCTCATCGGCAGGAGCACCGGGCTGGCGCGTTTCTATTATGTGTACCTTGTTCCGATGCTTTGGTTGGTTGCGGCGCTGTGTTTGCCGCTGGCCCGCACGCGGCGCTTCATCACGGGCTACCTGAACGATATCCGCCTCTATCTCGAACCGCTGGGCGATCTCGAGCACGCCATCGTGCAGCACATCGACCACCTCGTGGGAGAGCGTTATCTGCGGCTGCTCGGCGTCGACTGGAATCTCGACATAACGAAGAGCCTGACCTGGGATAGCGTCAAATACCGTACAGGGAGGAAGTGCCGGACCGAAAAAAATCCGGTTTCCGCAAGGCCATCCACGGTGCTCCCAACCTCGACTAGCAGCTGAAGCTCGAAGACAACGAGCAATCGGGCGGCACACTAATCAAGCGTTCCACCGTTGTGCTCAATTCCACCAGAACCGCAGTCGAAAAATCCCACTGTCTCAGCACCCCGTGCTCCTTGCGGACTGCCGCGGTTCGGCAAGCAGACGCGCAAAATGGCCATGCGCAACACGGGGATTTCCAGACAATCGGTTGTTGTCACGAGGACGAGCGGCCAAGTCTTGCTGGCACAGAATTTGTACAATTTGGCTGAATCCGATGGAGCGGCAAGGGGATAAAACATGAGCCCGACTGTGATCATGCTCGACGACCCACGCGCGAAGGCGAGACGCCTAGCGCGCGAAATCGAACTGCTCGCGCAAGAGACGCTGGAATACGAACACGAGCAGATCGTCGCGAGACTGGCGCAACTTTCTTTCTGCGACGACGACGAGACCAGCAATCACATGCGCCGGGTGGCGCATATCTCGCGTATCGTCGCGTCTCAGCTGGGATTCGATTTGATGTTCTGCAACACGCTATTCCTCGCTGCGCCGCTACACGATCTCGGCAAGATCGCAATTCCCGATCACATCCTGCTCAAACCGGGTCGCCTGACGCCCGAGGAGTGGGACGTGATGAAGACGCACACGTCCATCGGCTATGACGTACTCGGGAATTCAGTGTCGCCCGTGTTGCGTATGGGCGCGGACATCGCGCATTCACACCACGAATACTACGACGGTCGCGGTTACCCGCAGGGTTTACACGGCGGGGATATCCCGATTCCCGGACGCATCGTGGCGGTTGCGGATGAGCTCGACGCGCTGTTGTCGGTGCGCCCTTACAAACCGGCATGGCCGCTGAACACCGCGCTCGCATTCATGCAACAAAACCGCGGCCACCACTTCGATCCGGCATGTGTGGACGCGATGTTGGGCTGCGTGCAAGAGATCATGCAGATCCGCAGCACGTACGCGGATACCGACATCGGTGCGGACAGGGTGCGTCGCATCGTCGTCCGCCGAGGATAATCTCCACGGGAGCAGGGTCACTCCTACCGGCCTCCCAGTTAATCCGCTTTCAGCAAAACCCCGTAACCCGCCCCATGGCCTAATCGGTTTGAGCTAGTCCCGCTTTCACTGTCACGTGCTTGGGCGACTCTTCGCCTCTCTTCCCAACCCGCCGCGCTCAACCCCGTCGGTTGTCGCCTTGTAGGCTACCCCACTGGGAGAAAGGGGATCGCATTTGGCGGAATTGGTCTCGCAGCGACACCTACAACGCCGTGCGCGTGTGGCACAATGATCTCATGCGCTCTCCGCGGGAAGACCCATGAAAAACAAAACCGTCGCCATTTTGGAGGCTCGCGCCGGCGAACAGATGGCGGACTTGGTGCGGAAATACGGCGGAACGCCGTTCTCCGCGCCGGCGCTGGCGGAAATTCCCGATATTGATCCCGCGCATATCACTACGTTGCTCAACGACTGGGACTCGATGCCGCCGGATATTTTTATTTTTCAGACGGGTGTGGGAACGAAAGCGTTGTTCGCGGCGACCGATACCCTCGGGCTCACGAACAAGTTTCTACAGCGGCTCGATGCGGCGTGGGTGGTGGTGCGCGGCCCCAAGCCGACGGCGGTGCTGCGCTCGCGCGCCGTGCGTATCGACGCAAGCGCCAATGAGCCCTACACCACGGCCGAAGTTCTTGCCCAGTTGGAGCCGGAGTTGCGCGGCAAGCGGGTGGCGGTGCAGCGCTATGGCGAGACCAATAGCAGTTTGCAGGAAGCGCTCGAAAAGCGCGGCGCGCAGGTGATCGAGATCGCCACCTACCGCTGGGGCCTGCCCGAAAATACCGAGCCGCTTATCAAGCTCATCGACGCGCTTGAGCGCAACGAAATCGACGCGGTCGCGTTTACCAGCGCATCGCAGGTCGTCAACCTGTTCACGGTTGCGCGACAGGTAGGAAAACCGGAGTCTCTGAAAGCCAGCTTGAGCCGGACGATGATAGCGTCCATCGGCCCGGTGTGCACCGCGGCGCTCGGCAGGTTCGGTATCGGGGTCGCTATCGAGCCGCACCCGCCCAAGCTCGGGCCGTTCATCACCGCGATAAAAGAGGCGCTGTCAAAGTCGTAGGCTAGCCTGTCAGTCAATCGGATCAGACTCTGAGGTATCCCCACATCTTTCACGCTTATTATGCCGCATGCGCGAACAGTTCTCGCAATGGTGTGATCGCCGCATGGGGTGGCAGTGATAATCGGGCGCCGCTACGACGAAGACGTTCCCAGCCAATCCACACCACGGAGTAGCAACACGCCTCGCCGCGGTGTCGGCGGTGCAGCAACGGCTCGGCTAATGCTGCCAATCCTTCCAACCACGCCGCCATGCTTGCCAGGGCATGAATCAAGAGCAGTATCTCAAGGCGTTGTGGGTGGCGCGTGAGCGTATCTTCAAAGGCGCAGCCGTAGCGGTGCGATTTAAGATCGCGGAACGACTGCTCGATCTGCATGCGCTGTGCGTAGCGCATGCAGATCTCGATGGCCGACAGCGCCTGGAGCGAACACGAACAGGCGAGCAACCACGGCTCCTTCTCGCGCGTCGCTATTTTCAGCGTGTGCCCGCTGCGGGCGCGCTTACCGTAGCGCGTGCGCTGCACACGTCCGCGCTTGGCGCGGCGCACGAGCACCAAGCGACAGATCAGCGGATGGCGCTGTGTGAGGTAAACCTCACCGAGCGACTGCGCGCGGCGCGTCGCTTGCCGATAGAGTGTTTTACAGGGAATCCACGCGTTTTCACGCCTCCGTGCGGCCCGCCACGTAAACTGCGTGCGATGACGCACGCGCCCGATCCAGTGCCAACCCAACGCCTCCACCGCGCGAAACCACGGTATCCGAAAGCCCGCGTCGGTGATCAGGATCGGACGCACGGTGTTCGGCAGCAACGCCTGCAAATGCCTCAAGAAGGCGGCCTCGACCCGGGGGCTGTTCTTTTGTGTTTCAGGATGCACTTCTTCATAGACCGTGAGGGTGCGGCCCTTGGCCACGACACCCGCGCGCAACAAATGCCAGCGCCCGTCGGATTTCAGTTCACTCCAATCGACAATGAGTGCCGGGCGTGGCGAGCGAATCAGCCAGGTGAGCGCCGCTTCGTAGAAACACGCGCGTCGCGTCTGCACGTCGCGATTGCCGAGGAACCGATCAAGTCGTTTAAGCGGAGTTCGAATGCGCTCAGCGCTCGGCCAGTGACGGGCAAGCTCCATCAAGGTGAGACGTCGCCCGCTCAACAGTGCTTCGACGGCGATGATAAGAGTACGGGCATTGCGCACATCGAGTCGCGCAATGGCAGGACGGAAAATCTTCTGCAATAGTGTGCCAGCGTGCATGGCGGGGTTCCCTCGCGGTTGGTAGCCACAAGGGACAAAGAACCTCGTCGTGCACGCCG
>JBGPGJ010000200.1:0-4545 GCA_041483795.1 Sulfurifustaceae bacterium | reverse complement strand
CGGCAAAAAGGCGCCAACGATTTCCGCGACGTGCTGCGCGATGTGCGTCCGCTCGAGCAGGATCGCGTCGCCCCGTATCGGCGGCGGCGCAAGCCGTTGCCCGAGCAAAAGCGCCTGGACGAGTTGGCGATTATGGACAGCCTGCTTTCGGAGGAGCTTGATGCCGGCGAGCTGGAAACGGGCGAGGAACTCTTGTTCGTTCGACCCGGCGTTCAACGCGGCGTGCTGCGCCGATTGCGCCGCGGCGAGTATGTAATTGAAGCCCAGCTCGACCTGCACAGCCACACGGTGGCCCAAGCGCGGGAGCGGGTCAATACCTTCCTTCACGATTGCCAGGCGCTCGGCAAGCGCTGCGTACGCATCATTCACGGCAAGGGACGCGGTTCGGAGGGCAGGCTGCCCGTGCTCAAAGGCAAGGTCAACGTTTGGCTACGCCGCAAAGACGAGGTTTTGGCCTTTTGCCCCGCGCGTCCCACCGACGGTGGCGCGGGGGCGGTGTACGTGTTACTGAAAAGGGGTTAAGGACGACTCAGAATTTGCGCAGGAGTTCATACGCGTACAACAACACCTCAAACACGATCAGAATTACGATGTACCACTCGACGCGCAACATCGAGCGGTTTTGCATCAGATTCAATACGGTCTCGGCGGTGCGCGCGATTAACGCGAGCTTGCGCTCGAGCACGGTGTTGCGTTCCTCGAGTTCGTATTCATTCTCAAGCCGCCGGTATAGTCGTTCAAGTTCGGGATGATCCCACAGTACGTCCGGTTTGTCCTGGATTTCAATGCGGGCGATCATTTTTTGTTGTACCAGCAGTGCGCCGCCGATATGACGCAGCAATTCCTTCAACCGCCGCCCGCCGCCGCGCGGCCGCTCCAAGCCCAAGGCGAGCGGTTCGGTAAGATCGAACGCGTTTGCCATCGCGGATTCGTAATAGGCCAACGCTACGCTGCGCGCCAGTACGATGGCAATGATCTGCAATCGCGCCAGCGCCAAGTCGCTGACACCGATGCCGTCGGGTGTCACGCCTTCGGTCTGTTTCGACATTGGCAGCAATTGAGTGTCCTCGGTTTCCATCTTGCGCTGCAGACGTTCGAGACGCTCGCGCAGGTTTTTGACAAAGACCTTCTGTTCCTCGTCCGTGACATTGAAGAACACCACCGCGCCGTAACCGAACAACACGGCGACGCCCGCCGTGCCCGCGGGCAACGCCGGTGGGCCGAGCGTCATTGGCGGTTCGTAGAGTCCGCGCACATGTAAGCGCTCGGCGAGCAGGCAGGCGCGTACCGAAATTGGCTTGCCCTTGGGCAGCCGTTCAGTGACATTGCTTGGTCTTGCGGCCATGCGTTTCTTGGGGTTGGGGTATCAGAGTCCCAGGCGTTCCCAGATTGCGCAGGTTGGGTCGGCGCGGTTCAGGGTGTAAATGTGCAGTCCCGGCGCACCGCCGGCGAGCAGCTTGCCGCTTAGTTCGGTGGTGACGTCGAGCCCGAAGGCGCGGATCGCATCGAGATCGTCGCCATAACCTTCGAGGCGTTTGCGAATCCAGCGCGGAATCTCGGCACCGCAGCGGTCCGAGAAACGCGCGAGTTGTTTGTAGTTCGTGATCGGCATGACGCCGGGTACGATCGGAATGTCTAGCCCGAACGCTTGGCAATCGTCCACGAAGCGAAAGTACGCGTCGGCGTTGTAGAAATACTGCGTGAGCGCGGAGTTGGCGCCGCACTCGACTTTACGCTTAAAGTGCCGTAAGTCTTCCTCGACGCTGGCGGCGCGCGGGTGAATTTCCGGATAGACGGCGACTTCGATGTGAAAATGATTGCCCGTTTCGGCGCGAATTAGTTCGACCAATTGATAAGCGTAACGGAACTCGCCGGGCGAGGCCATGCCGGAAGGGAGATCGCCGCCAAGGGCGACGACGTGGCGAATACCGAGCGCTTTATAAATGCGTAACTGTTCGATCAGGCCGGCGCGCGTGGCGCCGATGCACGACAGATGTGGTGCCGCGATGAGCCCTTGTCGGTGAATTTCCTTGACCGTGTCGTAAGTACCCTCACGCGTGGAACCGCCGGCGCCGTAAGTGACCGAGAAATACTTCGGTTTGAGCTGCGCCTGTTGCGCGGTGGCCTCGCGCAACTTGGCGCGCGCCGCCTCGTCCTTGGGCGGGAAGAACTCGAAGCTGAACGTGCGCGGAAGTTTTTTTTGCGAGTCCATGGTACGTAAGGTGTGAGGCGTGAAGAAAAAACCGGTTGTGCTTCACGCCTTACGCTTAACCCTTTACTCAGTAGCGGTAATGTTCCGACTTATAAGGGCCTTGCTTCGACACACCGATATACTTCGCCTGCTCCTCGGTGAGCTGGGTCAATTCGGCGTTGAGTGTTTTGAGCTGTAAGCGCGCGACCTTCTCATCCAGCGCCTTCGGCAGGATGTACACGCCGACCTGGTACTTGACGGTATTCGTGTACAGCTCGATCTGTGCCAGCACCTGATTAGCGAAGGACGAGGACATCACATAACTCGGATGGCCGGTGCCGCAGCCGAGATTCACCAGCCGCCCCTCGGCCAAGAGAATGATGCGCTTGGAGGGCTTACCGTCCTGGGGCGGGAAGACGATGTGATCCACCTGCGGCTTGATGTTCTCCCACTTGTATTGCTTCAGACTCGCGATATCAATTTCGTTGTCGAAGTGGCCGATGTTGCACACGATCGCGTTGTGCCTCATGCGTTTCATGTGCTCATGGGTGATAACGTTCAGATTGCCGGTGGCGGTGACAAAGATGTCGGCCTTATCGGCGGCGTAGTCCATGGTCACGACGCGGTAGCCTTCCATCGCCGCCTGCAGCGCGCAGATCGGATCAATCTCGGTCACCCACACCTGTGCCTGCAGGCCGCGCAGCGCCTGCGCGCTGCCCTTGCCGACCTCGCCGAAGCCGGCGACGACTGCGACTTTTCCGGCGACCATCACATCGGTGGCGCGCTTGATGCCGTCCACCAGCGACTCACGACAACCGTAGATGTTGTCGAACTTCGATTTAGTGACCGAATCGTTGACGTTGATCGCCGGGAACAGCAGCCGACCTTCCTTATGCATCTGATACAAACGGTGCACGCCAGTCGTCGTTTCCTCAGTCACGCCTTTGATGGATTTCGCGATCGCGGAATAGCAGCCGGGTTTCGCGGCCAGGCGTTTCTTGATCGAAGCATAGAGCGATTTTTCTTCTTCGCTCGTCGGTTTGGCCAAAACGGACGCATCCTCCTCGGCCTTGATGCCGAGGTGCACCAGCAGCGTGGCGTCGCCGCCGTCGTCGAGGATCATGTTCGGCCCTTGGCCGTCCGCGAACTCGAAGATGCGATGGGTGTACTCCCAATACTCATCCAACGATTCACCTTTGTAGGCGAACACCGGCGTACCGGCGGCGGCAATCGCCGCTGCGGCGTGGTCTTGCGTCGAGAAAATATTGCACGAGGCCCAGCGCACGTCGGCGCCGAGCGCCTTGAGCGTCTCGATCAGCACCGCGGTCTGGATGGTCATGTGCAGCGAGCCGGCGACGCGCGCGCCTTTCAGCGGTTGCTTGGCGGCGTATTCCTTGCGGATTGCCATGAGCGCGGGCATCTCGCTCTCGGCGATGGCCATTTCTTTGCGCCCCCATGCGGCAAGCGCAAGGTCGGCGACTTTATAGTCGCGAAAATTGGGATTAACGACGGCGTTCATAGTCAGCTCCTCATTGTGCGATGAGCGAGCGCCGTTGCAACGGTACCGACTGGCCCATCGAGCCTGGCGGGAGAGGGTCCCGCTGCAACGCTCCTCGATGGGCCGCGGCCGCCGCACCGCGCGGCGGTGTTCTTACAGTCTAGGCATTTACCGCCGCGCGCGCCTTGATCCCGGCGGCATCGCGCAGCGCCGCGGCCTTGTCTGTGCGCTCCCAGGTAAATCCGGGCTCGGTGCGCCCAAAGTGCCCGTAGGTGGCGGTCGCCATGTAGATTGGCCGCAGCAGATCGAGTGTCTGGATGATCGCCTTCGGTCGCAGATCGAAGTGCTGACGCACCAACTCGACGATGCGGTCGTCTGGAATGCGCCCTGTGCCGAACGTGTCCACGTGAATCGAAACCGGCTTGGCGACGCCGATGGCGTAGGCAATCTGAATCTCGCAACGCTGGGCCAGCCCGGCGGCGACGATGTTCTTGGCAACGTAACGCCCCGCATACGCCGCCGATCGGTCTACTTTCGACGGGTCCTTGCCGGAGAACGCACCGCCGCCGTGGCGAGCCATGCCGCCATACGTGTCCACGATGATCTTGCGTCCGGTCACGCCAGCGTCGCCCACGGGCCCGCCGATGACAAAGCTGCCAGTCGGGTTGATAAAGTACTTGGTGTTCTTGTCGAGCCACTCTTTGGGCAGCACCGGCTTCACGACCTGTTCGATCACCGCTTCCTTCAGCGTCTCGTATTTCACATCCGGTGCATGCTGGGTCGAAAGCACGACGGCATCAATGCCTGCGGGCTTGCCGTCCACGTAACGCACGGTCACCTGCGATTTCGCGTCTGG
>JBGPGJ010000199.1:0-4575 GCA_041483795.1 Sulfurifustaceae bacterium | reverse complement strand
GTTTCCTCGTCGGTTCCGCGTATTTAGTGACTTGGCCCGGCGGCGTCGGTGGCCAGATCTTCCGGATTTAACAGTCGTTCGACATCGAGCAGAATCAGCAGTTGACCGTCCACCTGGGCCAGGCCCTCGATGAACGGGCGATTCGCCTGTCCCTCGAACTCCGACATGGTGCAGCGCTCTTGCGCGCCGACGCGCAGCACGTCACTCACCGTGTCCACGACCAGACCGGCAAGGCGGTCACCGACGTTCACGATGACGATCACCGTAAAAGAATCGTACGCCTTCTCTTCGAGCTGAAACCGCAGCCGCATATCGACGATCGGCACGATGGTGCCGCGCAGATTGAGCACGCCCTTGATGTGTCGTGGGCTGTTGGGCAACGGTGTGACGCGACTCCACTCGCGAATCTCTTGTACCTTGACAATTTGAACCGCGTAGTCTTGGCCGGCGAGCGCGAATGCCAGGTACAGCGGCTCGGCGACGTTATCGGAAGCGGGTGCAGCTATTTCGGCACGGGCGGTATGCATAATGTGTTTCCTTAATGCAGTGATGCGCCGGCGGGTGCGGCCGTCGTCACGGTTTCGCGCGTACCCAGCGGCACGCTCGTGTGTGTGCGCGCCAGACGGATCAGACCGCTGGCGTCCAAGATGAGCGCCACCGTGCCGTCGCCGAGGATGGTGGCGGCGGCGATACCGTCAATGCGACGGTAATGGGTCTCGAGACTCTTGATCACGACCTGCTGTTGCCCAAGGATTTCGTCCACGAGCAGACCGGCGTGTGTGCCATCGGCCTCGATGATCACCACGGTGCCCTGCGCCACGTCGTGCGCGCGCGGAGCGACGCCGAAAATCTCGTGCAAGCGCAAGAGCGGCAGATATTCCTTGCGCAGCGCAAATACCTCGGTGCCCTCCGGCAGACGTTGCAAGTCCCCGGCGCCCAAACGCACCGACTCGGTGATCGAAACCAGCGGCAGAATGTAAGTCTGTTGTCCCACTTGCAAGCCGAGTCCATCCAAGATCGCAAGCGTGAGCGGCAGGCGAATGGTGAAACGCGTGCCCTGCCCCGGGCGCGAGTTGACCTCGACGTTGCCGCCGAGACTGCGAACATTGTTGCGCACGACATCGAGCCCCACGCCGCGGCCGGACATATCGGTTACCGCCTCCGTCGTGCTGATACCGGGGAGAAAAATAAGTTCGTTCAATTGTTCCGGTGTCAGGCGCGCATTCGCCGCTACTGCACCGTGCGCCACGGCCCGGGCGAGGATTTTGTCGTATGGCAATCCGCGACCGTCGTCCTCGACCTCGATGATCACATTGCCGCCTTTCTGCTGCGCCTCGAGCCGGATAATCCCGGTGTCGGGCTTGCCGGCGGCGCGCCGCTCCGCGGGCGGCTCGATGCCGTGATCCATAGCGTTGCGCACCATGTGCAGCAGCGGATCGCTGATACGCTCGATGACGGTTTTGTCGAGTTCGGTCTGCTCGCCGGCGAGACGCAGCTCCACGCGTTTGCCAAGTTGTTCGCCGATGTCGCGCACCAATCGTGGCAAACGACTGAAGATAAAGCCGAGCGGCAACAGGCGGATACTCATTACGCCTTCCTGCAGCTCGCGCACGTTGCGTTCGAGTTGCGCCAGTCCCGTGAGCAGTTGCGGCAGATCCTTGGGCGTGAAGTGAGCGGCAGTTTGCTGCAACATGGTCTGGGTAATCACGAGCTCGCCCACCACGTCCATGAGCGTATCCACTTTGTGGGTGCTGATGCGCAGCGAGGTCCCGTGCAGCTTGAGCATCGCCCGACCGATATCCGTGTGCGTGCCGTGAACCACCGGCTCAGTCGGATGTTTAACCGCAGGTTCGGAGAGCGGGGTGATGTCGAGCGTGGCGTCGTCCACAACCCAAGCGAAGACCTCGTCTATGGCTGCGCGTGATACCTTTCCGCAAAGCTCGATCGTCCAACCGAGGTAGCAGCGCTCGACATCGAGTTCGCGCCAAGACGGCAGCGTGTCGGTATCACACACAACCGTGATCCCCCCGAGACGCGCCAATTCGCGCAAGATGCGTAGCGGATCGTTACCGCTGCGGAAAAGCTCCGGCTTGGGACGAAAAGCGATACGCCAACCACCCGTCGGCGCTGGCTTAGCGGTTGTCGCGGGGGCGGGGGCGGCGCGGTGCAAATCTTCGAGCGCCAACGTCACCTCTTCCACCGCGGTCTTGTTCACCTCGCTATTGGTTCGTACCGCGTCGAGCAGGTTGCGCAGGCAGTCCACCGCCCGCAGCAGCAAATCCACTACCGGCTTGTCGAGCGTGCGCCGTGCTTCACGCAGATCGTCGAGCAGACCCTCGAGCAGGTGCGAGAAATCCGCGACCCAACCGAAACCGAAGGTGCCGCTGCCGCCTTTGATCGAATGCACGACTCGAAAGATGGCGTGTAGCGTCTCGCGCGTCTCGCCCCCGCTTGCCGCCGGTTGTTGTTCCAGCTGCAGCAGTGCGGCCTCCATGCTCGCCAGCCCTTCGAGGCTTTCGTCGAAGAAGGTCTGGTGGAATTGGCGCAGTTCGATGGCCACGGGTTACCCCAGGACCTTTTTCACGACGGTGAGCAGCTGTTCCGGATTGAAGGGTTTTACGATCCAACCCGTGGCGCCGGCGTTGCGCCCTTGCTGGCGCTTTTGTTCCTGCGATTCGGTAGTAAGAACGAGGATGGGCGTGAAGCGGTAATCGGGCAGTGTGCGCAACGCCTTCACCAGCGAAATCCCGTCCATGTTCGGCATGTTGATATCGGCAATGACGAGGTCGAACTTGCGACCGCGCGCGATTTCCAGCGCCTCGGCGCCATCGGTGGCCTGGACCACGTTGTGCCCCACGCTGCCGAGCGTGAAGCTAATCATCTGGCGCATGGTAGCGGTGTCATCGGCGGTTAGGATAGTTGCCATAATACGACTCCTCTTTTAAAACAACTCCACTGTCGGCCCCGTGCCAGTCTGCCCCTGCGCGATTGACGCCGCAGGCGCCGGCAACGGTGCCATATTGGGTACGATCGGTTCGATTTCAGATTCGAAGCGATGGCCTTGTTGCGGGCGCGCCAGCCACTGACGATCCCCGGGCAGTTGCGCCAGCAGGTCCTTGTCGATCTTGAGCGTTTCCTGCATCAGGTGGAACAACGTGCGGCGCAGCTCATCGAGCGGATCGAGCATGCCGTTCAACTGCTGGCTGGTGATGTCGTGAAACTGGAGCGATACCACGACGTTTTGCACGTCCTGCGCAATCTCGCGACTGATGGCGTTGATGCTGCTCACGGTCTGTGCGACTTCGCGGTTCTTGCCGTCAAGCGAGCGCGTGAGTTGCAGCACGTCTTCTTTGATCTTGAGTGCGTGCTTGGCGTCGGCGGCGGACAACATGCGCATGTCGCCGTAGGTCTTGGTGAGGCTCGCCCGCACCTCGTTCAAATGTTGACGGATGCGGTCGCTGAATTCGTGCGAACGCTGACTCAAACGCCGTACCTCGTGCGCCACGATCGAGAAGCCGCGCCCGTGTTCGCCGGCGCGTGCGGCCTCGATATCGGCGTTGAGCGCGAGCAGGTTCGTCTGATCGGAGAGTTTCTCCACGTCAAGCAGGAACCCGTCGATCGCATGGGTGCGCTTCTGGACCGCGTCGAGTTCCTGCACCATCTTGATGGAAAGATCCGCGACACGCACCACCTCATCGGCCATGCGCGTCAGGCGCTCATCCGAAACGCGGATGAAGTCCTTGAGCGATTGCGGTGTGCCATCGCTTGCCGCGCCCTGCGTACCCTCGAGTAGCTCCATGGCCTGGCGTGCCTGGATGGTGGCCTTTTGGATGACCGCCTGAAAGCTGTTGGCGATGGTGGTCGCCGCGTGTTCGACCTCATCGGTGACGGCGTGGATCTGCTTGCGCAGCGAGAGCGTGGCATCGCCGTAGCGCTGAGCCACGTTCACCCAACGTCGCAGCAGATCTTCGAGATGACGTTGTTGCTGATCGCTTGCCATGGAACGAAGAATTTCATCTACCTGCGGCAACGGGTCTGGAGACTCGGCCTTGGGCAGTAGCGCTTCGAGTTCCTCCTGCAACGAGGTGTCAGCCGACGGGGTGATTGTCCGACTGGTTTTGCCATGAATTCTTAGCCAGTAGCCCACCACACCGACGAGCGTCGCACTTCCCAGCGTGAGCACGCCGGAGCCGACCGCCACCGAAAACGGCACAAACATGAGACTCCAGCCCCAGGAGACAACGATTCCGACGATGGCCCAGATCCACCAATTGGTCAGGGCCGTGGATTCGTGCAGCCGGCGCGTGAGATCGGAGAGTTGTTTCACTCGGGTCTTCCCAGCGTCTTGTTGAGACCGAGCAACGCGGCGGCGTCGCATAACGCAGCGCTGGCGGCGTGCCAGCGCAGTGACAGGCCCGCGTCGCGGGTCGCGCGACAAAACGCCGCCAGGAGCTGTAGCGCCGCCGTATCTATGCGTTGCACGCGGCTCGCATCCAACACCAACGCCTTGGCGCCGGTGAGCGCACCGTCCAGTTTGCTGTAGAGATAGCGTACGCCGGCAATGTCCAACACCGG
>JBGPGJ010000198.1:0-4593 GCA_041483795.1 Sulfurifustaceae bacterium | reverse complement strand
GGTAGGTACACGCATGCTTGAAGCAATGCCGCAAGAAGAAATGTTGAGCGTCTCACGTACTCGATTCTGCGTAGAAGAGGAATGCCTCACGTTCAAATTTAGGAAGCGCGATGGTCATTATTTAGCAATCTCAACGATGATTGAACGACCCAACCGCAGGATATGGGATTTACGATGGGTTGGGGAAACGGGAAATTCGCTCGAAACCAATCCTTTGCACGGGATCGCTCGAAAAGCAGTCAGCCGCAATATACTGCACTTCCACGGTTCATTGGTATTGAACTGTCACCCGACAACCGAGCATGAGTCCAACTTGCGGGCGGCACAACGCCACCTCAATAAGCGAAGCTTGCTGCTGCGCGATATCAGCGACGCGAACTGACGTCGGTTAGCCGATCTATGCGGCGCAGCTCCAGGAAGAGCCGCGTCATGGTTGCGGCACCCCAAGATCTTTGCAGATCTTTCTTGCCAAATGGTCGTTTATTTCGTTGTGGCGTGGAACAGCACTGCGTTTGTTCTGAGACGGGTTATGCTACCAAGAGTGGCTGCCACCTTCTCGAAGAAGCGAACAGCCGTGGGATGAGAGGTGCCGCAGAAAATCGCGGCGCTTCATACCGCGATCTTGAGCTCTTCATAGTCTTTTCCCGCTGCCTTCCTGGCGTCCGCGCGGTTCATCTCCAGCGCTTCCCCAAGGGTGATTCGAAGCGTTTCGAGCAGCTCGTCGCGCGTGCGCTCTTGACAGTTGACGCCGGGAACTTCTTCAATCCAGCCGATCCACCACTGATCGTCTTGCTTAACTACAGCCGTGTAGGCTTGGCTCATGTCGGTACCTCCAAAACTAATTATACCTCAGCGATGGATTTGCATATTCAGCAACCCAACGATTGACCAACTCAACCGTGGAATATTGGAAATGTCGTGGGTTGGAAAAACTGAAAATTTGCCTAAGACCAGTCCTTTGCACGAGGTCCCTCGCAAGGAAGTGAGCCGCAATATACTGCAATTCTATTGGCGGGGGTTAACGTCAACGGCACAAGGAAAGAAACGTTGCGTTCGATGGTCGGGCGCACGCACGCGATGTCGGCTTTCGACCGAGGGTGTGTAACCCCTGTCCCCGGACTATTTTGTTACTGATGTCCCCGACCGGTCATTTTACTTATCTGTCCTTGTTTGCTATCTGCTCCGCAAGTTTACTGATTTGTTCTCTCCGACCCGCGGTGTGTGCTCAAGGCCGGATTTACTTTTCTTCACCCTTCACCCATGGCATTTTCAAAGCCAGACTCTCGCAGGCAATTTCCGCCGCGGCCATGAAGCTATCCGAGTGGCCCCGGACGACCTCCGATGCAATGCTCCCCTGGCTCGCGCCTTCCCAGATTACCTCACCCGTCACCGTGTCCCATACTTGCGCGTGAATATCGACGCTCGACTGGCGCGTGCGGAGGAACGAAATCCCCAAAATGGTGGCGCGGTCAAAGCTCTCCGACTGGAATCGGAGCAGCCGCAGAAGGATAACGTAGCGTGCATCGACAGCCCGGCCGACCCTCGACAGAATGTCTTATCTCAGCACCGCCGTTTTCTGATATTCGCTGTACATCTGCATCACATCACTCCAGAGCGCGCTTCTGTTGATACTGCTCTGAAACGCACCGAGCGAAAGGAAGCGCGGGCCGTCGGGATATTTCTTCAGCGCCACATACAGAAGTCCAGCAAGGGTCTCGCGATAAATCTGCTGCGTCGGATCGTACTCGATGCTGACCGTCGGCAGAACGGCGATGCTCTGGCCGAAGAAGGTTTCGGGTGAGATAGTGGGGGAACTGTAGAATTTCCAGGAGAATCGAGACTCCGCAGCCGGCGCGGAGGCACAGCCTGACGCCATGACCAGGGGAAGCAAGAGGAAAAACACAATTGCAGAACGGATTGTTCGCTCCTCGTACAACTTTACCATCGGCCCAGGTTGAACATTTTCCATTCTTTGCGCAGGCATGGACTCTCCTCCGTAGGACATGTCACGGCGTTTCTTCCGCGGCGAGCCCATTGAATATGCGGATAAGAAACCAAAATCGGGACAGATTTATTATCCAGTAAAAATTCGCTCAAAACCAATCCTTTGCACGGGATCGCTCGAAGAGCAGTTAGCCGCAATATACTGCAATTCCACAGTTCATTGGCATTGAACAGTCACCCGACAGCCGAGCGCGAGCCCAACTCGCCGGGCGCAAACAACGCGCCTCGGGCCGATCAATGCTCGCGCAAACCCGCTTCTCATTGCAGTGCGCGGCTTACTCAACGCGGTACAACGGCAACACCACTCGGATCGAAGCGAAAGGAACTTAGTTGGCCGGTGGAGAGCAGCGTTCCCAATATCCGACGCGCGCGCGAACCCATGCACGGCGCGGTGCTTCCGTGTTGACAGGGTGGTTAGATCGGATTCGCGCTTTCCCGTGGATATATATGAAGCAAAGCATTGATCATTAAACCGACGATCAACACGTTTACCACAAGCGCCCCGAGGGAAAGCCAGGAGAGACCTTGAAACAATTCGTAAAGCTCAAACGGGATATAGATGCCTCCGCTGACAGCAGCAATCCATTCGGCCCAGCGCCGTCCACGCCACAAACCGTACGCCTCGACAAATCGTACGATCCCATACACCGCGGCCAAAGTAGCCAATACCCATAAATGAGCATCCGTGAGGTGTGCTGCGGTGTCGATAAAGATACGCGGATAATGTTTGGCCGGGTTGAGGTGTAAATGACCAAGCAGCTGCTCAGCGAAACGCTGGGCATCGTGATGGACGAGGGATAGCGTACCAAATCCCGCCAACAGAACCAGTGTACCCTTGGCCGCTTCAAACAGCGCAACTGCGCGGACCGTGCTACGCAATCGCATAAACGATGACCGCGCAAACAAAAACCATGATCGCCAGCCCCAGCACGAATAACCCATCAATAATCAAACGAAGCAGGTGGCGCTGGCGCACGTGTTTTGTTTTGACGGACCAGAAAGAGATAAAGCAGCACATCATAAAGACCACAGCATCCGCTGCCAATAGGTCGTCACCGATGGTCTCTACGCGCGTTTGGCTCGTGACCAAGCGAAGGATGCCGATAGCGGTGAGACAAACACCGACCATTGCGGCGGAGATCGCGAATACATGCATCGTAAGGTCATACTCGCGGTGCTCAGGATTCGGTTCGTCAGACATAGGGATAATGCCTAAATGCGGTTTAACGACAATTGAAAGACCCAACCACAGGATATTGCAAAAAACGGATATGGGGTCAGGTCTTGAAATATCAGCTTCATATATTCAATAATCCGCCCGTCGCCGCACTTTGCACCTTATATTTCAAGACTTGCTCCTTGTTCTTGCTCCTTCGGGCAGCAACGTGCTCTGGGTTCGGTCTTGGCCTTCAATGAAACGCTTCATCGAATGTCCTCGCGCTGACGTTGCCCCATTATATTATTTGCCGCGTTTACTTACCGCGTTTTTACACAGCCTGGACCACAAGCGGACATTCGTGCATTGCATGAAATTATTATCCTGAAAGATACATGGTGCGAAATTGTTTTCGCGCAAATAAAAAACCCCGGCGGTGAGGCCGGGGCTTCATGTCTTACGCCGCCTGTTTCAACAGAGCACTTCCCTGTTGGCATTCCGCGGCGCGGCGGGATCGCCGCTGACCTCAAGTCGGCCGCACCATCGCGCGCAGCGCCAACAGCGCGCCGACTACGAACACAAGCGTCGCGACGTAGATTGGGCCCAGGTGCGTGACCCAATTGAACGCGAAGGTCCCGGTGTAGTGATAGGGTAGGGCCACCGCCAGCCCCACCACGGGCGACGCCACGGCGGCGATCCACGCCCACCATTCCCCGCGACGGACGCCGAACCAGGAAAGCGCGGCGACGGCAATGCCGGTGGCGGCGATGAATCCGGCCGTGGCAACATGCAGGTGCCCGATGTAGTGCACGATCGCCGGGTTGAGCGCATTCAGATTGTCCCGGGTGACGCCGTTGAGCGTGTCCACGCCCAACTCGAAGCCGCTGCCAGCGAAGTTGCGGTACAAGAACACCAGCGCGTAGCCGATGAACGCGAGGCTCGCGATGAGCATCAGCACCGCGCCCTGGTTTAAGCCGGAGTTTTTCGTATTCATGTGGTTCTCCTGTTGGTCTCGTCGAAGGTCGGGGATTTCCCCAGAAGAGCAATGCGCGGCAAGCGAGAATGGTAGCAGTCTGCCGGCGTATCCGGAAGCAAGTCAAAACGCCCCTCTCTACTGGCGGATTTGGAGCTGAACCGATAACGGACAAGAGCAGCCTTTCAGGCAACCACATCGCGGAAGTGCCATTGGTGTCAGGAACCAATAATGGACGCTCACTCTCTCAATTCGAGACTGTCAGTTTTCGATGGTGACGATGTGTGCCTGGATCTTGCCGTCTACAGCCCTCCGGCCGAACCGCTGGGCGATAGCTTCCGCCGCGATGTCGGTTGCTTCGCCGAGCCGCGAGGCGTCGCGCACCTCGATCTCGTTGCGCAGCGGTGTGCCCTGGCAGTACGCGACTGCCGGGACCCGGAAAAGAATACCGAGGTCAGAT
>JBGPGJ010000197.1:0-4594 GCA_041483795.1 Sulfurifustaceae bacterium | reverse complement strand
CTCTTCGATGGCCGACAGGTAATGCACGTCGTCGGTGATCTTACTGTTCACGACCTTGCGATACGGCGTTTCCAAAAAGCCGTACTCATTGGTGCGCGCATACACCGCGAGCGAATTGATCAGGCCGATGTTCGGGCCTTCCGGGGTTTCGATCGGACACACGCGCCCGTAGTGGGTCGGGTGCACGTCGCGCACCTCGAAGCCGGCGCGCTCGCGCGTCAAGCCGCCCGGTCCGAGCGCCGAGACGCGACGCTTGTGCGTCACCTCGGACAACGGGTTGGTCTGGTCCATGAACTGGCTCAATTGCGAGGAGCCGAAAAATTCCTTGATCACCGCCGAGACCGGCTTGGCGTTGATCAGCTCCTGCGGCATCAGTCCTTCGCTTTCCGCGATGGACAGACGCTCCTTCACCGCGCGCTCGACGCGCACCAGGCCCACGCGGAACTGGTTCTCCGCCAGTTCGCCGACCGAGCGCACGCGGCGGTTGCCGAGATGATCTATGTCGTCCACCTCGCCCCTGCCGTTTTTGAGCTCCACCAGGATCTTCATGACATCGATGATGTCATCCTTGGTCAGGATACCCGGACCCTCGTCGGAACCGCGCCCGACGCGGCGGTTGAACTTCATGCGCCCCACCGCCGAAAGATCGTAGCGGTCGGGGCTGAAGAACAGGTTGTTAAACAGCGTCTGCGCCGCGTCCTTGGTCGGCGGCTCGCCGGGACGCATCATGCGATAGATCTCGATCTGCGCTTCGAGCGGTTCGCGCGTCGGGTCCAGCCGCAGGGTGTCGGAGACGTACGAGCCGCGGTCGAGGTCGTTGGTGAAAATCGTTTTGAGCTGCACGATACCGGCGGCAGCGCACTTTTCGAGCAGATCTTGGGTGACGAAATCGTTCGCCGCGGCGAGCAGTTCGCCGGTAGCGGTGTTCACGACGTCCGCGCCGAGGGCGCGACCGATAATGAAGCCCGCCGGCACGGTGAGTTTCTGCAAGCGCGCTTTCTCGATCTCGCGCACCAGCCGGCCGGTGATGCGCTTGCCGACCTCGACTATCGTTTCGCCCTTCGGCGTCGCGATTTCAAAATCCAACTGCATGCCGCGCAGGCGCTGCGGCACCAGGTCCAGGCGGATTTCATTCTTGTTAAGATGGAACGTGTCCATCTCGAAAAAGGTCGGCAGTATCTCCTGCGTATTCATGCCGAGCGCGTGCAGCAGGATCGTCGCCGGCAGCTTGCGCCGGCGATCGATACGCACGTACAAGAAATCTTTCGGATCGAACTCGAAGTCGAGCCAGGAGCCGCGATACGGAATCACGCGCGCCGAGAAGAGCAGCTTGCCCGAGGAGTGCGTCTTGCCGTAGTCGTGTTCGAAAAATACGCCCGGCGAGCGGTGCAGCTGCGAGACGATGACGCGCTCGGTGCCGTTGATGATGAAGGTGCCGTTATCGGTCATGAGCGGAATCTCGCCCATGTAGACTTCTTGTTCCTTTATGTCGCGCACCGTCTTTTGTTCCTTGATGTCGCGCAGCGTCTTGGTGCCGGTGGATTCGTCCTTGTCGAACACGACCAAGCGCAGCAGCGCGCGCAAGGGTGCCGAGTAGATCAGGCCGCGCTGTTGGCATTCCTTGACGTCGAACCCCGGCGTGCCGAGACGATAGCTCACGAATTCGAGCGCGGCATTGCCGTTATACGATTCGATCGGGAACACGCTTTTGAACGCCGCCTGCAAACCCTGGTCGATACGCTGCTCCGCCGGCACTTCCGCTTGCAGGTACCGATGGTAGGATACCTTCTGGATTTCCAGCAGGTACGGCACCCGCAACACGGTCTGTCGCTTGCCGAAATTCTTGCGGATTAGCTTCTTCTCGGTGAATGAATAAGTCATGCGCGCGCTCTCACCTTTAAACAGTCCCGCGAATTGCGGGTTGCGGCAAACAAATAAATACACCCGACCCCCTTTCGAGGGTCGGGCTACATCAGCACGGCCGTCGCTTGCCGAAACGACCGCTGGAGCAGCATTTCCACGCCATCCCTGGCGTCGCAAATTTTGCTTCGATCAACCACGGCCCGTTGCCAGCCCAGGGCGGGCAACTTCAGCCCGCCCGCTCGGCGGCGCCGATGTCCACTGGACATCTGCGAACACTCCGCCTCACCCATGGCCGGGCGTTCGCCGGCGCGAATGCACGTTAAGTGCATTCGCGATTACTCCGGCTTACTGTTACTTGAGCTCGACCTTGGCGCCGGCCGCCTCGAGCTCCTTCTTCATCTTCTCGGCATCGGCCTTGGGCACGGCTTCCTTCACGGTCTGCGGCGCGCCTTCGACCAGGTCCTTCGCTTCCTTGAGGCCGAGCGTGGTCACTGCACGCACCGCCTTGATGACACCGACCTTGTTGTCGCCGGTGGCGATGAGCACTACGTCAAACGCCTCTTTCACTTCGGCCGGGGCCGCCGCAGCCGCTGCCGCCGGCGCCGCCACCGCTACCGCGGCAGCCGACACGCCAAACTTGGTCTCCATCTCCTTGATAAGCTCGGAGAGGTCCAGCACCGACATGCTGGCAATACTATTAAGAATGTCTACTTTCGAAACTGTTGTCATAACCACTGTCTCCTGAAACGAATCGGTTAATGTCAATTAGGCGGCTTGCTTGGCGTCGCGAACGGCGGCCAGCGTGCGCACGAACTTCGACGGAATCTCGTTTAGCGTGCGAACGAAATTCGCGATCGGCGCCTGCATGGTGCCAAGGAGTTGCGCCAGCAACTGCTCGCGTCCGGGGAGCTTGGCCAGGGCCTGTACCTGCGCCGGGGTCATCAACTTATTCCCCATCGCCGCAGCCTTGATCTTGAGCTGCTCGTTGTCCTTGGCGAACTCGCTCAACAACTTCGCCACCGCCACCGGATCGGCCGAGATCGCGTAGGCGAGCGGCCCGACCATCTGCTCGGTCAGGCACTCGTACGGCGAACCGGCCGCGGCGCGGCGCGCGAGCGTGTTCTTGACCACGCGCAGATAGACCTTGGCGTCGTACGCCTTGCGGCGTAGCCTGGTCATCTGCTCGACAGTCAACCCACGATACTCCGCCAGGATCGTCGCCTGGGCGCCGCGCAACTGCTCGGACACTTCGGCGACTACCGCCTTCTTATCTTCCATACTCAGACTCATGCGAGTCACCTCCGTTAGCTACTGCACTTCAACTACTGGCTTAACGGCGACCGTCCGCAGGAGTTGAAATCCTGTGTTCGGGCACACCGTCTGCGCGGGCCCGGCGGCGCCACCAGCTAAAGTGGCATCGCTCCGATTAAGCCTCCACGTCGTATCGACCGTTTCGGCGCCTGCGGTCTTTGACGTCCCCGCGTCCTTTACTGAGACGCGGGACCCAAAGTCATCTACTACTAAAATTCACTAAAACCCCGACACGTCCAGGTGGATGCCCGGACCCATCGTCGTTGATAGCGTTACCTTCTTGATGAATGCACCCTTCGACGCGGCGGGCTTGGACTTGCCGAGCGCCGCCATCAACGAAAGGAAGTTTTCCTTGAGCGCCTCCATCTCGAAGGAGGCCTTGCCGATCGAGCAGTGAATGATCCCGGCCTTGTCGGTGCGGTACTGCACCTGACCGGCCTTGGCGCCCTCGACCGCCTTGGCCACGTTCGGCGTCACGGTACCGACCTTCGGGTTCGGCATCAGACCGCGCGGACCGAGGATCTGGCCGAGCGCGCCGACGATCTTCATCGCCTCCGGCGTCGCCACCACAAGATCGAAATTGATGGTGCCCTGTTTGATCTGGTCCGCCAGGTCCTGGAAGCCGACGATGTCGGCGCCGGCCTTCTTCGCCGCCTCGGCCGCCGCGCCTTCGGCGAACACCGCCACGCGCACCTTCTTGCCGGTGCCGCGCGGCATCACCGCCGTGCCGCGGATGTTCTGTTCGGACTTCTTCGCGTCAATGCCGAGATTGATCGCCACGTCCACCGACTCGTCGAACTTCACGCTCGCCGTGTCCTTGAGTAATTTGAACGCCTCTTCGATCGGATAGTTCCCGTCGCGGTTCACTTTGGCGAGTTGGGCTTTCATGCGCTTGCCGGCCATGCTACACCCCCTCGCATTCTACGCCCATCTGGCGGGCGCTGCCGGCGATGATCTTCACCGCCGTGTCGAGATCGTAACAGTTGAGGTCGGGCATTTTGATCTTGGCGATCTCCTCAAGTTGCTTGCGCGTGAGCTTGCCGACCTTGTCTTTGTTCGGTACGCCGCTGCCGGATTCCAGACCGAGCGCCTTTTTGATCAGCACCGAGGCCGGCGGCGTCTTGGTGATGAAGGTGAAGCTCTTGTCGCTGAACGCGGTGACGATGACCGGGATCGGCATGCCCTTTTCCATCTTCTGGGTCTGCGCGTTGAACTGCTTGCAGAACTCCATGATGTTCAGGCCGTGCTGGCCGAGCGCTGGTCCCACCGGCGGGGACGGATTGGCCGACCCGGCCGGCACCTGCAACTTAATATAGGCCGTTACTTTCTTTGCCACTTTAACTCTCCTGCGAGTCCGAACGCTCTACTTGATTCGAGCTCCTCGCTGCTTAATAAACCGGTGAGGAGTAAGGAGTTAGGG
>JBGPGJ010000196.1:0-4620 GCA_041483795.1 Sulfurifustaceae bacterium | reverse complement strand
GGCTCGAAGTCAGCTCGCTCACGCCTGCCGCCGCCAAGCTCGAGCGCGTGGTCGTGGGCGAGATCCGCTCGATGACGCCGCATCCGTCGGCTGATCGCTTGCGCGTATGTGAAGTAAGCATCGGCAAAAACAAATCGCTCACCATCGTCTGCGGTGCGCCCAATGTACGCGTTGGTATGAAGGCGCCGGTAGCGTTAGCTGGCGCAGTCCTACCCAACGGCTTGTGCATTCAGGAAACCGAGGTTCGCGGGACTTTTTCCAGCGGCATGTTGTGTTCAGCAGCGGAGCTGGGGTTGGAAGATAGTTCCGAGGGGCTTCTCGATCTCGCGCCACAAACGAAGCCCGGGGAAAACATTACCGACGCGCTCGACCTCAACGATTGGATCATGGAAGTAGACCTGACCCCGAACCGCGGCGATTGTCTGAGCGTACGCGGTCTCGCGCGTGAGGTCGCCGCGTTGACCGGCGCCAAACTCACCGGCCCGCGTTTTCGCTCGGCAAAGACCACGTCGCGCCGGCGTTTAGATGTTAAGCTCGGGGCTGCCGCCGATTGCCCACATTACGTCGGCCGTATCATCGAAAATATCAATCCGAACGCAGTAGTACCGCTGTGGCTGCGCGAACGATTGCGTCGCTCCGGTCAGCGCTGCATTCATCCGGTTGTGGATGTCACGAACTACGTGATGCTGGAACTTGGCCAGCCGATGCACGCCTTCGATCTCGGTCGGCTCCACGGCCAGATCGTTGTGCGCCAAGCGCACAGCAAGGAATCGGTGGCGTTGCTCGACGGTAGCACGGTGCAGGTAGAGCAGGGGGCATTGCTCATCGCCGACACTCGAGGCCCGGTCGCGCTCGCCGGTATCATGGGTGGACGTGATTCCGCGGTGAGCGAGGGAACGACCAACATCTTTCTCGAAAGCGCTTACTTCCGACCCGAGACAATTTCCAGCCGCACGCGGATGCTCGGAATACAGACCGAATCTTCGCACCGCTTCGAACGGGGAGTGGACCCGGTGCTGCAACGCGAGGCGCTCGAGCGCGCGACCGAGTTGTTGTTGAAAGTCGTCGGCGGTCGGGCAGGGCCGGTCGTGGAACGTACCGCACCGCGTTACCTGCCGAAACCCAAAGCAATCGCACTGCGCCTTGCGCGCGTAGAACGTATCTTGGGGACGGCTCTGGCGTCGAAGGAAGTCACGACGATCCTGACTCGCTTGGGAATGCGCACAACCCGGGCAGGAAAGAACATCCGCGTCCTGCCTCCATCCTGGCGCTTCGATATTCGTCGGGAGATAGAACTGATTGAAGAGCTGGCGCGCGTACACGGTTATGAGAAACTGCCGAGCACACGTCCGCAGATCGAGATGAGCGCACCCTCCGTGCCGGAAGGGCGCGTGGGCGAATCGCGCCTGCGCGCGGCGTTGGTGGATCGCGACTACCAGGAAATCATCACTTACAGCTTTGTGCCCCCGAAGCTGCAAGCGCTGCTTGATCCGACAACTGCGCCGCTCATGCTCGCCAACCCGATTAGCGAGGAGATGGCGGCGATGCGGACTACGCTGTGGCCCGGTCTCATCCAAACCATCCTGTATAACCAGAACCGGCAACAGGTGCGATTGCGTATCTTCGAGATCGGCCGCCGTTTCGTTCCCGCTGGTTCCGATTTGAATCAGGAATCGGTGCTAGCCGGGGCGGTGACGGGTTCGACGTATGCCGAGCAATGGGGGTTACCTGCGCGCGAGGTGGACTTCCACGACGTCAAAGCCGACCTTGAAGCGTTGTTTACGCTTACTAACCGAGACGCGGAGCTTCGCTTCAAACCCGCAACACATCCCGTGTTGCACCCCGGCCGTGCTGCCCAGATTCTCCGGGCGGATACCCCAGTGGGGCTGCTTGGCGCCCTGCATCCCGAACTTCAGGCTAAACTCAGTCTCGACCGGCCAGTGATTCTCTTGGAAATTGCTTTAGAGGCTTTGACGAAGAGCAAGGTACCGACGTTCGAGGAAATTTCGAAGTTCCCGACCGTCAGGCGGGACCTTTCGTTTTGGTTGCCCGAGCAGATTCGGGCTGAGGCAGCGTTGGATTGTGTGGAAAAAGTGGCCGGAAATTTGCTAGTAAACCTTGAGCTATTTGACCAATATCACGGCAAAGGTATTGATTCGGGAAGAAAAAGTTTGGCTTTGGGCTTGACCTTACAGGACTCTTCGCGCACTCTTAAGGAAAACGAAGTAGATGCTGTAATCGCGCGGGTAATTTCGGCCTTGCAGGCGGAGCTAGGGGCCCAATTGCGGAGTTAAGAAAGCCAGCTGGCTGGCACACAGAACAAGCAGGGGAAGACACGAGCAATGGCGCTGACCAAGGCAGATTTGGCGGAAGCCCTGTTCAATGAACTGGGCCTGAATAAGCGGGAGGCAAAAGAGTTTGTCGAGTTGTTCTTCGATAAAATTCGTGCCGCGCTGGCTGAAGGGTATCACGTGAAGCTATCCGGCTTCGGGAACTTTACCTTGCGCAACAAAAACCCGCGGCCGGGGCGTAATCCCAAGACGGGAGAGGAAATTCCTATTACCGCTCGACGGGTAGTGACGTTTCGTGCCAGTCACAAGCTCAAGGAACGGGTCGAACAAAACGCCCGTCTGCACGGCGACAAGATCCGCAAGCGGATAGAAGCGAATGCTTGATCCGGCCGAGAATCACGAGCTTCCTCCAATTCCGGGCAAGCGTTACTTCACCATCGGTGAGGTGAGCGACCTGTGCGCGGTCAAACCGCACGTGCTGCGTTACTGGGAGCAGGAGTTTCCGCAGCTCAAACCGGTCAAGCGTCGCGGCAACCGCCGCTATTACCAGCGCCACGACGTGGTGTTGATTCGCCAGATCCGAAGTCTGTTGTACGTCGAGGGTTTCACCATCAGCGGCGCGCGCAACAAGCTCGTCCTCGAACACCCCACGGCGGAAGACGTCGAGCGTCAGCAGGCCATCAAGGCGCTGATCAGCGAGCTCGAGGATGTGCTCGCCCTGTTGAACGAACCTTAACAGCCGGTTCTTTTTGTTCCCACCCTTCTTCGAGTATCATGGCGACCCCGCGGGGCGCCACGGCGCCTCGCGGTCGTTCGGGGCGTAGCGCAGCCTGGTAGCGCACCACCTTGGGGTGGTGGTGGTCGGAGGTTCAAATCCTCTCGCCCCGACCATTTCTAGAGTTCTGTAAGTCTCTACATGCCATCCTTGGCGTTGCATTGTTGGCTTCGATATACCACGGCTTGCACTTCCATGTGCAAGCGCTCACCGGCACGACAGCACGTTAAGTGCAGCCGATCTGTAACGGTATTCATGCCGTCCATGGCGCAGCGCACGATTCTTCGAGCTACCCGGCCGGTACATCCGTGTACCGGCGCTCGCCAGCGCGAATGCACGTTAAGTGCATTCGCGACAGCCCTGGCTCGCCGCCCCGACCCCCTTCGTTACGCGTTGCTTGCTTCGTTATGCGTTTCTTATTGAGCAACGACGACGGCTATCTTGCGCCGGGACTCGCGGTACTGGCGCGAGCGTTGCGGCCGCTGGGGCAGCTCGATGTCGTGGCGCCGGAACGCGATCGCAGCGGTGCGAGCAACTCGCTCACGCTCGATCGGCCGTTGCGGGTTAAACAAGGCGAAAACGGTTTTACCTACGTGGACGGCACTCCGACGGACTGCGTGCATCTCGCGATCACAGGGTTAATGGAGCATCTCCCGGACATGGTCATCGCGGGGATCAATCGCGGAGCCAATCTCGGTGACGACGTGTTGTACTCGGGTACCGTTGCGGCGGCGATGGAAGGACGGTTCCTCGGCGTGCCGGCGATCGCGGTGTCGCTGACCAGCCACACCGGCAAGCATTTCGAAACGGCCGCGGAGATCGTAGTGAGTTTGGTGAAGCGGCTGGTGCACGACCCGTTGCCGGCCGACACCATCCTGAATGTTAATGTACCTGACCTGCCGCGGGCGGAGATCGCCGGTACCGAAGCCACGCGGCTGGGGCACCGCCATCAGGCCGAAGCCATGATCCGCGCCGCCGACCCCCACGGCAACCCGGTGTACTGGATCGGTGCGCCCGGTCTGGAGGCCGACGCCGGTCCCGGCACCGACTTCGACGCCGTGCGCCGCCACTGCGTCTCCATCACCCCTTTGCACGTGGACCTGACCCGCTATACTGCGCTCGACCACGTCGCTTCCTGGCTCAAGAATCTCTGAATAAAAGCGATACGTGAACGCCCATACGCGCGGTATCGGCATGACCTCTCAGCGTACCCGCGAGCGATTGATCCAGCGCTTGCGCGAGGAGGGAATCCGCGATGAGCGCGTGCTCGCGGCGATGCGCGATGTTCCGCGCCATCTCTTCATCGACGAGGCTTTGGCCTCACGCGCCTACGAAGATACCTCGCTACCGATCGGTTTCGGTCAGACGATTTCACAGCCGTTCATCGTCGCGATCATGACGCAAACCTTGCTCGCCGCTCGTGTCATGAAAAAGGTGCTCGAAATCGGCACCGGCTCGGGCTACCAGACGGCGGTGCTCGCGAATCTGGTGCCGGAGGTATACAGCGTCGAGCGACTCGCATCCTTGTTTCAGCTAGCGCACAATGTGCGCTAG
>JBGPGJ010000195.1:0-4644 GCA_041483795.1 Sulfurifustaceae bacterium | reverse complement strand
ATTCGGCGTGCGGTTCACCCTTTGCACATCGCTGATCGTGCCATAGGCGCGGGTGTCGGCTTGGAGAGTACCGGTCTTGAAAACGGCCACCACCTTGAACGGGGTGGGCAGACTGTTGGCCGATGCCACCAGGACATTTTGCGATACAATCACGCCGAGTTTTTTGCGCAATTCATCGCCGATGACAATGCGATTGCCACCGGCCGCGAGCTCGGCCCATTTCCCTTCGATCACGTAATCGCCGATGGTCGTTACCTTTATTTGCTGCGCGGGATCGCATCCAACCAGCGCCGCCGCGGCCGTGGACTTACCCTTACTGAAGACGACATTGGCCGTGAGTTGCGGCGAATACGCCGCCACTCGCGGGTCGGCCTTCAGTCGCTTGTACCAATTCTGCGGATTTTCCACGATGGCGTTGTCCTTCCGGCCCGAAGGTGGCGTGCTCCAAAAGACGTGCCGAAAGACGTTGCCGTAGAAGGATTCATCGAGCGCGTGCTCAGTGAGAAAATCCTCGCGCGCCTGGATGTGGACATGGGCGCTGTTGTTGACGAGCTGATCGACGAGATAGACCCTGAACCCGAGAAAAAAGCCGGAGATGGCCACGTACGCGGCCGCACCGAAAAAAATTCCGAGCAAGGTCAGGATCGTCTGGCGGCGCCGCGCCACCAGGTAGCGCAGCGCGAGAAAGATCACGGCGCCACCTTGTGGCGGATGATCAGACGTTCGCCCTCGCGCAAATCGCCCGAGACGATCTCCGCCATGGCGCCGTCCACGATACCGGTCTTGACAACGACGGTGGCGGTGCCGGCGAGCCCGCGCTTAACGTAAACCTTGCCTGAATCAATCGCCGCCACCGGCACGATGAAAACGTCGCGATGCTCGGCGATTCCGATGGCGACATCGGCGGTCATGCCGGGAAGAATCTGCGCCGGCAAGTTGGCGATACCGATGCGAACGAAAAAATTGTTTTCGTTCGAGTAAATGGCCTCGACGAGGCCGTCGTAAGACTCTTCGCGCATGCTGTCGAAACTGAGCTTCGCCTTCTGCCCGCGTCGCACGCGCAGCGCCGCCTGTTGTTCCAGCGTGACGAGCAGGTAGCGATCCTGCAGATCCACCAAGCTGAGGATGACGGCCTGAGGGAAGACGGTTTCTCCGACCTTGAAGGGAAGCAAGGTGATCGTGCCATCGAAGGGCGCGGTAAAGAGGACCCCGTCCAGATCCACCAACCTTTGCTCGCGCCGAACTTGATCTCCTTCCTTGACATATAGTTTTCGGATGGTGCCGGTCACGCCCAATTTCAGCTGAAAACTCCTTGTGGCGGTGACCGTTCCGATCCCGTAGACGCTTTCTATAATCGAACCCTTTTGGATCGGTTCCGACAGACCATCGGCCTGTGAGCGCTTGGCGTAGACGATGAACCCTCCGGCAACAAAAAGAATAACCAGAATCAGCGACGAGAGAACTTTATGATTTTTGATCCACGGGGTTGGCGATGTCATGGTTGGGACCTCAATTCCCTGGGCTCGACGGCGACGATCGCTACGCTCTCCGTCTCTGACCTATCGAGCACGAGCATTTTTCAAATCGCAATCCGTTAAATCCGTGCATACCGAAATCGCCTGCGGTTTCATGTTGACGATATATCGCGACAATCGGGACATGGGTTCATGAAGCCAAAATGCTACTGCTCTCATGACCCCGATTCATCCTCCATGGATAGAAGCGCGGCGTTGTCACCGACGGCGGATGTCGACCCCGAGCGGGCGCTCATTTGCGAAACAAGACCAACAACGCGGTCCGCTTGCGCGAAACCAAGTACAGAATAGTACTGCCGAGCGAGCCTATTTTGAAAGGGCTGCGATCGCCTCGCGGAAGCGCTCGTAAGGTTGAGCGCCGTGCAATGCGACTGTTTTTCCGGTCGCGCGCTGAAAAAGGATGTTGCCCGGTGTGCCGTCAATGCCGGCGCGCTGACCCTCCGCCAACTGCTGCTGCACTCTGCGCGCGAATTTACCGCTCCCGAGACACTGCTCGAAGACGGTCTTGTCGAGGCCGAGCTCCACCGCGAGTGGCACGAGATTCTCGATCGGAAACCCTTTTCCGTTGGAACGGGTGCGTGCGTAAATGGCGTCGGTGTACTTCCAGAAGGCGTCGTTGCCACCACTTGTCTCCGCCGCACACTCCGACGCCTCGGCTTGCTTCTGTGCGCCCGGATTATGAAACTCCAATGGGAAGTGGCGATAGATCAAGTTCACCTGGCCGTTGGAACCGTCCGCCACCTGCTTGGCCGTGTCGTGGAAACGTTTGCAATACGGGCACTCGAAGTCGGAGTACTCAATAAGCGAAATCGGCGCGCCGGGATTGCCGTAGACATGGTCGTTCTTGCTCGGCGGCGGTACGTTCTTGGCGAGTTGGTTCGGCCGGTCTTGCTCGGCTCGGTGCTGCTTCTCGACAAAGGCGACAATGCCGCGCTCGACCCGGGCGTTGAATTCCTTTTCCGGCAACTCGCCGCCCTTGCGCTGACCCAGTTGTTTCTCTACTGACGCAGCAACGCCTTTTTCGATCCGGCTGCTAAGCTCCTTCTCCGGCAACGCGTCGCCCGTTCGTTGGCCGAGGCGTTCCTCAATCAAGGCAATGACCCGCGCCTCGTCCGGACGAGTTACCAGTTGGCGGCCCAGATAAACCAGCGCCGCCGCGATGAGAACGGCGGCAACGACGATGGCGACGGCCAAGGGACGGTTGAATTTCGTTGGCATTCGTATTCCTTATGCGCGGGTGTATAGCGGGTGGTCCGTTAACTATAGCTCGATTGTGAGCAAGATTAGGGGTGGTTCGTTAGCCAGGACAAGCGGGGATTGTTTGTCAGGGCACGAGCGATCAAATAAAGAGGGAAACGTCCGCGTCACCGGCAAACTCTAGGAATGTCGCCGCACCTGCGTGCTCAATGCCTTCTATCAAATCCGCGGGATTAATATCGAACAGGTCCGCGGTCATCTGGCACGCGATCAGCGTCACGCCCGCCTCGCGGCAAAGATCGCGCAGCTCTTCCAGGCTCGCGATGCCTTTCGATTTGATCTTCGCCTTCATCATGGCGGTCATGATCGCTTCCATGCCCGGGATCGCGCTACCGAGCACCGGAAACCACTTGTCCATCCCCAGGGGCATCGGCATTCCCGGATTGCCGAGGGGGCTGACTTTTAGTTTGAGTTTTTTCTTGAGAAGCTGCAAGCCGTAAAACGTAAAAAAGACGCGCACCTCGAAGCCGAGTGCCGCGGCCGTGGACGCCAGAATAAAGGGAGGATAGGCGCCGTCCAAGGTGCCCTTGCTCGCGATGATCGCCATTTTCTTCTGCGCCATGGAAAATCTACCGTTAAGCCGTTTTCACGATGTTATACCTTCTCGAGCACAAAGATGTACTCGTCACCGGCTCGCGTGGACTCCCGCAACCGGTTTCCCGTCTGGCGCGCGAACGCCGCGAAATCCGACACCGACCCCGGATCGGTGGCAACGACTCGCAGCGTCTGGCCGCTTTGCATGTCGTTGAGCGCCTTCTTAGCGCGCAGGATCGGAAGCGGGCAGTTAGCACCGCGGACATCGAGTTCTTTGTCAGCCATCGTCGCTCCAATTATCCGAACCGCTACCCTGAAGAACCGCTTTTCCGGTCATCTTGCGCAACAAGAACCAAGCGCGATCGCGCAGCTTTACGACACTTTAGACCTGCGACGGTCCATTGCGATCCCCATTTTGACGCGTGTTTGAAGATCGGTCGCGGCGGCGATTGGATGCGCCATATGATTCGCCGCATCAGTGAATCTTCGCACCCTGCTGCTTTAGGAAAGTAATTATCTCATACGTTACTTCTTCTTGAAGCCCAACCCATAGGTGGCCCCCGCTGGGATAGCCGATGAAGCGGGCGCGCGGTATATGTTGAGCCGTATAGCGTGCGCTCTCGAAAGTTCCGAATAGGTCATCGGCAGTGCTGATGATCAACGTTGGAACCGCAATCCGCTCCAGCTCGTAGCGCGGGAGGGAAAAGATCACCGCTGCATCGTTACGTAGTCCAAGCCCGCGCTGAGTTACAGGCAGTATGTGGTCCAGCACGAGTTGCAGACGCGCCTGCTCCTCCGGGCTCGCCTTATCCAACACCGCCGGCGGTGTGGCGAGAATTGCCCGGATCACAGTCCGGCGTGCGAGTTGCGTGGCGGCCCAAAAGAGAAAATCCGACTTAAGGGCGGTATTGAACAGAAATGCGGTACCGGGAGGGGTGGCCATCGGCGGCGCGCCCCCTGGCCGCGGCACATAAGCGGCTGGAACCAGCAGAACGAGAGCGGCGATCCGTTTTGGATGCCGCAGCGCAAACTGCATGGAAGAGGGCGCTCCGGCGGAGGCGCCGGCGATCGCGGCGCGCTTGATACCGAGCGCATCCAACAAACAGGCATGCGCGTCAGCTTGCGCCGCCGGCGAGGCGTCGGTCGGCAGCGGCGTACGCAGGTAACCGAACCGCGACATGGCGATGACACGCAAGCCACGCTCGACCAGCGCCTTGCTGAAATCCAGTCCCTGATCGAATCCGCCGCCGGCGCCATGCACGATCAGGACCGGTGGGCCGTCGCCGGCGACGGCGTATTCGATCGCGCCACAAGGTGT
>JBGPGJ010000194.1:0-4665 GCA_041483795.1 Sulfurifustaceae bacterium | reverse complement strand
GGCACTGCACAATGCGCCCGCCTCCCCTGTGTACACCCCCACAATGGGTCTTGATGTCAGTCCCGCACGCTTGGGTAAACGCGTCCACTTTATCCTTCGCTGTCTGACGAAGTTGTGTGCACGCCGGTGAGAGCTCGGAGGCGTGTTGTTTAAGACAGTCGTTCATGGCACCGCCGCCGGGTTTTACGTCTTTGCAGTACTTTTCAATATCGGGCTTACAGGCGTCAGCGTTTGTGCCTGCGTATGCCGGCGCCGCGAAAAGTGCGCCGATGAGGACAAACGTTA
This sequence comes from Sulfurifustaceae bacterium, assembly GCA_041483795.1. Classification (GTDB taxonomy): domain Bacteria; phylum Pseudomonadota; class Gammaproteobacteria; order Acidiferrobacterales; family Sulfurifustaceae; genus JAHFQD01. The sequence continues at coordinate 4,380 of JBGPGJ010000194.1, read as the reverse complement.
GAACGGTCTTCATGTGTATCTCCGATTCAGGATGGTTCGAGACCCAAGACTACACGTTATCTGGCGCTCAGATGTTTCTGATCCAAACAGATATGTAACAAAATGTTGTGGCGCGTCGGCCCTGGGGACAACTCGTTTCATTCGGCGAAGTTCGAACGTGCCGGCAAGGGGAGCTCCACGCGCGCTTCGAGGCCGCCCCCATCGCGCGTCAGGAGTTGCAGGCGGCCCCGATGCAGTTGCGCAATGCGTTCGACCACGACGAGACCGAGGCGCGCTCGATATGAAGGCGTGCGATCGTTTGGCTGAGGCACGGGGAGACCGGGACCGCGATCCAACACGCTGAGAAGAATTCGGCTGTCAAGTGCCCGTGTGTGCACCTCGACTTGGCCGCCGCCATGTCGCAGGGCGTTGTCGATCAGATTGGCGAGCAAACGTTGGATCGCAACGACGCGCAAGGTGAGTGCTGGTACGGGTATCAAGTCGAGGACCAGGGCATGACCCTGACGCAGGTAGCGCGTCGCCGTGGCCTGAACGAGTTCGTTCAAATCGCCCTGACGCACGGCTTCAACCTCGCCGTCACGCACGTAGGCGAGGAACTGTTCGACAATGCGATCCATGTCGTCGACGTCCTGAATCATCCCTTGTTTTAGCGTCGCATCGGCGTTGTCGCCGAGCATCTCCAGCGCCAGGCGCAGACGCGACAGTGGCGTGCGCAGGTCGTGCGAGACGCCGGCGAGCAAGAGCGTGCGATCCGCGGTAAGGCGTTGGACGTCGCGCGCCATCTGATTGAACGCCTGGCTCAGGGTGGCGACTTCCGCAGGCCCGGTCTCCATCAGACTCGGTGGCGTCTCGCCGCGGCCGAGCGACGCGGCTGCTTGGGACAGGGCGCGTAAGGGCCTATTGATGCGTCGGGCAATCCAGAGTGCGCCGAGCAGGCCGGGTATTCCGCCGAGCAGCAACCAGCCGGCCACCGGCCAATACAGTTCGCGATCTGCCGGTAGGCGCGGCAAACCGATCCAAATGGCGGATCCATCGTCTTGCCAGCGGACCCACATCAACTGTCGTTGCCAGCGTATTTCGATGGGTCGCTCGAACTGCGAATTGAGGCGTTGCTCGAAATTGCGTATCGCGTAGGTATTTAACGCAATGCCGCCTGGCGTCTCCTTGTCAGAAAAAATGTGGATGTTTTGTTTTTGCTCCAGCTCTCGTACGAACCGTTCTTTCTGCGACGCCGGTATCAGGCGAAGGGCGTGAGTCAGTGTCTTGATTTCGATGCCGGTCGCGCGCGCCGCGCGCTCGGCGCGTGGACCGATATAGTAGAAGTACAATAAGGTTGCCGAGAGGAGCTGGCTCAACACGACGAGCGCGGTGATGACGAGCGCCGTGCGTCCGAACAGGCTGCGCGGCCACAGTCTCACGGTGTACCGCCGTCAGGCACAAACACATAACCCACATTCCAAACCGTCTGAATATAACGCGGTTTTACCGGATCCACCTCCATCAGTTTCCGCAGTCGCGAGATCTGCACGTCGATCGAGCGATCGTTGGCGCCGTGGTCGCGCCCGCGCGCCAGATCCATCAGCTTTTCACGCGTCAGCGATTGACGCGGATGTACAACCAAGGCATGCAGGACAGCAAACTCCCCAGTACTCAACGCCACGGCTTGGCCGTCCTTCGTCAGGTGGCGCGTGGCGAGATTCAATTGGAACGCGCCAAAGGCGACGACCTTTTCCTCCACTGCCGGGGCGCCTGGCACTGGAGGTTGACGGCGGCGCAGGATGGCGTGGATGCGCGCCACCAGTTCGCGTGGGTTGAACGGTTTCGGCAAATAGTCATCGGCGCCAAGCTCCAGACCGACAATGCGATCCACGTCGTCGCCTTTGGCAGTCAGCATCAGGATCGGGATGTCGTTGCCCACGCCGCGCAGTCGCCGACACAGGCTCAGGCCGTCTTCGCCGGGCAACATTAGATCGAGTACCAGCAGATCGAAGCGCTCGCGATCCAGAGCCCGATCCATATCCGTGCCATTGCTTACGGTGAGCACGGCGAAGCCCTGTTCGGTGAGATAGCGACTGAGGAGATTGCGTAAGCGCAAATCGTCGTCCACCACCAGGATCTTGCTCTGTTGCGCGGTCATTGCCATACCTTAGTCGCGCGAAAGGGCTTCTGCCAAACGTTTTTTGTCACCGGATGTTTCCCACCGCCGCCGTGGAAACATCTGGTTACATTTCGAGTTGTTTCAGAAACACCTTATTTGCGGCGCGCGGCTAAGGTTGCGATGACTCCTATTAGCTCCGCGCGGTAAACCAGATAGCAATGTCGGCGTTATTGGAAGAGATCGATGTCTCGTTGTTTTCCATAAATTAAGGACAGAATTGGGTACTACTATGAAAATACGACCGACGGAATCACTGAAGTTTCACCGCTTCATTCCCATCTTCCTGGCAGCCGGACTGGCAACTGCTTGTGGCGGAAGCAGTGGTGGAGGCAGTAGCGGTGGCTCGACGCCAGGCGCAGGAACACCGGATACGGCGACTCGAATTTCGGCCGCTCAGGACACCGCGAATCAGAATGCGCAATGCCAAGCGATCAGCCCCTTCTATTTCGAGATCGGCGATAAAACCGGCGCCATCACCAGCGCCTCGATTGGCGGAAATGCTTATATGGCCAGCACGCAGATGAATATAGCATCCGCCTCGAAGTGGCTGTTCGGCGCTTATGTCGCAGAAGTGCGAGCGGGCGTGCTCTCGGCATCCGACCTCCAGGCCACGCGCATGCAGTCGGGCTATAGGAGTATGGGAAGCTTCTGTCTTACTTCTGAGACCGTATCGACGTGTTTCACGGCGCGCTCGAACAACATCTACACGCCTTTAAGCCTCGGTCTCTTTCATTATGATTCGGGTCATTTCCAAAAATGGGGGTTCGACGACAATGGTTTGGCGGGTTTGGCAAACATGACGGGCCCACAGGTGGCGAGCGAATATCAAGCCGTGCTCGGCAACGATATCGCCGTGACGTTCAACGGCCCGTTGCTCGCCGGCGGGGCGCACATATCGGCGGACGGATATGCGGTTTTCCTGAGAAAGATTTTGAACGATCAACTGCGGATCGCGAGCTTGCTGGGCGACCAAAAGACTTGCACGCTGCCCAGCGTGTGCGCCACCGCGGAATATTCCCCGGTTCCCGAGGCATGGAATTACAGTGCGGGCCACTGGGTCGAAGACGATCCGACCACCGGCGACGGGACATTCAGCTCGCCCGGCGCGTTAGGATTTTACCCTTGGATCGACAGCACGAAAACGTACTATGGCGTACTGGCGCGTGAAGACACGGGCGGCAGCGCCGCGTTTGACTCGGTTGAGTGTGGCCGCAACATACGCAAGGCGTTTGTGACGGGCGTCGCCCAGTGAATTAAATAAACTAGACTGAATTGATATGAAACTTTTCATTACCGCGGCAAGCGTGGTCGCTCTTACGTTACTGGCTTCTGCGCCAGCGACGGCCGGCCCGCTCCGTGACCAGACGGCCGAGCGCGCGGCGCAACGGCACGACACCAATGGGCTAGACGACGAAGACAGTGCTGGCGGAAAGGTTGCGCTGCCCGCGCGCGCAGAGGTGAAACGAGACATCTCCTACGGCACGGATGCCTCGCAGCGCATGGACGTTTACCTGCCACCGGGTGCGAAAGGCGCGCCAGTACTCTTTATGGTTCACGGCGGCGCCTGGCGCTTCGGCGACAAGGCATCCGCAGGCGTAATCGAGAACAAGGCGGCGCGATGGCTTCCCAAGGGATTCATTTTGGTGTCCGTGAATTACCGCCTGTTGCCGAAGGCCGATCCGTTGGAGCAGGCCAAGGACGTTGCCAAGGCGCTATCCGTGGTGCAGGCGCAAGCCGCATCGTGGGGTGGCGATCCGACGCGAATTATTCTGATGGGGCATTCGGCCGGCGCTCATCTTGTTGCGCTGCTGGCATCCGACCCTACCATCGTCTCAGGTCAGGGTGCCAAGCCCTGGCTCGGCACTGTTGCGCTCGATAGTGCCGAGCTGGATGTCGTCGCGATCATGGAATCGAGACATCTAGCTCTCTACGACAAGGCGTTCGGTTCAAAACCTGATTACTGGCGCGCGACTTCGCCGCCGCATCGCCTATCCAGCACACCGGCACCGATGTTGCTCGTCTGTTCGACCGAGCGCAAAGGCTCTTGTCCCCATGCCCAACGCTTCGCGGAGAAGGGCGTTTCTCTGGGAGGAAAAGTCACCGTGCTTCCCGTCGCGCTATCGCACAAAAAAATCAATCATGATTTGGGTACCGCCGGCGCTTATACCGAATCGGTGGAATCGTTCATACGTTCGTTGGGCATCAGTCGCGCGAACGGGCTC
>JBGPGJ010000193.1:0-4690 GCA_041483795.1 Sulfurifustaceae bacterium | reverse complement strand
TCCATGCGCCTGTCCGACACCGGTCTTGCCGAACTCGAGAAGTTGGGCAAGGTAACTCATGTCATACGGATTGGCGGTTTTCATGGGAGAGATGACGGATTTTACAGAGAAAGATATGGTGCAAAAATATACGCCATTAAGGGTCAAGTCTATAAACGAAAGCTTGATAAAAAGAAAATCAATGCGGAAGACGGCTACATGCGGCCCGATGTGTGGCTAAATGATAACTCTAAACTTCCGCTTGATTCAGCTTCGTTGAAGGTGTTTCACTCTTGCGAACCTGCAGAGGCAATAATAGTGTTAAATCGCGATGGCGGGATTTTAATCGCCGGTGATTCTTTGCAAAACACGGCGGGACCTGATGAGTTCGTAAACCTTTCGGCCCGATTGATGATGAAAAAAATGGGTTTTTTTAAACCTTATAATGTTGGTCCCGGACGTTACAGTTCGCACACCCCGAAAAAACAGAGGTTCGTTCGATTCTCGACTTGGAATTCGAACATGTGTTACCCGGTCACGGAGACCCGGTTATTGGAAAAGCAAAAAGCAAGTTTCGCCCGGCCATCGAGGGGGAGCTTGCGGGATGTCATTCCTAACCGTCGGCGGCAGCGGACGCCAATTGGAAAAAAAGGTGACAGATTTATTTTCTGCTTGAGGGTAGGTTGATACCGGAAGATCGTTGGGTTCGCGTGCATCGCTCCCATTGCGCCTCGCCGCCTCTCGTCGTCCCGTGGTAAGGTGCGACTATGAATGCCAAGTCCGTCCAATGTCCCAGCTGTGGCCAGGCCCGCCGCGGACGGACTGGATGTTAGACCAAGGTCCAATGGCTATCGTCCAATGGCTATCGATGGAGTGGGTCGTTAGATTTTCTAGCTCTGCTGGCGGTTTCTTGCCTGTTCTTTTCAATGGCAGTTGATGGAGGTGACACTTGAATCGGTATCTATTGGTTTCTGCGGTAGTGGTAGTGTCGGTGGGGATAAGCGGTTGTGTGAGCACGAGCACGTACGAGAAGCTGGAGGCTGACAAGAACCAGGAGATCACGAATCTGCAGAAGGAAAAGACCTCGTTGCAACAGCAGATCGCGGACTTGCAACAGCAGAAGTCGGCGTTACAGACAGCCAGCCAGCAGCGCCAGGAGCAATACGACACCCTGGTGCAGAAGCTCTCGACGGAGGTGCGGCAGGGTCAGCTTCAGGTGCGCCAATACCAGAATATGCTGTCCGTGGACGTGGCCGAGCAGATCTTCTTCGACTCCGGGCGCGCGGACCTGAAGGAGAGCGGCAAGGAAGTATTGAAGAAGGTCGGTGAGGCGTTGAAGTCCTACGAAAACAAAATCATCCGGGTCGAGGGTTACACCGATAACGTGCCGATCGCCAAGGTCAAGCAGAACGTCTATCCGACAAATTGGGAATTGTCGGTGGCGCGCGCGACCAACGTTGTTCGTTACCTGCAGGAGGTCGGCGTACCGCCCGAGCGCATGGTGGCGTCCGGGCGCGGCGAGTACGCGCCGGTCGCCTCGAACGATACGCCCGAGGGGCGGCAGAAAAATCGCCGCATCGAGATCATGCTCATCGACCAGAACCTAGCCGAAGAGCTGTCCAAGCCAAAACCCTGAGCAGCAGCAGCGCGATCGCTACGCGGCGTGACGGTTGGTCGCCGCGCCGGGTTCGGGCAACATCCCCCGAAACCTAAAGGATTCGCTCTTCATGCGCGATATCCAACGGGCCCTCACCCGCACCGTGTTCGTAAAACCCGGGACACCCATTAGCCAGCCCGCTGTCAACAGACAATAAAAAGATAAGACACGTTCGGTGCCTTGGTGTCAGTACCGCGTTCAACCGTGAACCGGCAACGCACCCAAAGGTATATCGACAATGGTTACGGACCTGATCCGCACCCGACACCCATCAGGATCAAGGCGCTCACGTACGCAACCGCGTGATCGGTGACGCCCTTGGCGCCCGAGGCGCCCCGGAAGATCGTTGAGTTCGCGTACATCTTTTCCATCGCGCCTCGCGACCTCTCGTCGTCCCGTGGTAAGGTGCGATTATGAATGCCAAGTCCGTCCAATGTCCCAGCTGTGGCCAGCCCGCCGCGGGCAGATTCTGCAGTCACTGCGGAACGGCCATCGGGTCGAGCTGCCCGTCCTGCGGCACCGAGGTCAAACCCGGCGCGCGCGCGTGCCACGCGTGCGGCGCTTCCCTCACGGTCCGGGCGGCGCCCAAACAATGGAACGCGCAAACGATCGCGCCGTGGGTCGCCATCGGCGTTGCGACGGTCGCCCTGGTCGTTGCGGTGGTGTCCTTGATTGATCGGGGCGATCGTGCGCCGGCACCGATGCCGTTTTCACCGCCCTTTACCTCCACGCTTCCAGCGCCAGGCGAGCCAGTAGACCTTTCAAGCATGACGCCACGGCAGGCGGCGGATCGATTGTTCAACCGCATCATGACAGCCAGCGAGCGCGGGGATACCGAGGAAGCGTTACGGTTCGCGCCGATGGCCGTTGCGGCCTATGACCGTCTGGGAACGTTGGACAACGACGCCCGCTATCATGTGGCCTTGATTCATATGACGGCGGGCGACATCAAAAGCACCCGTGTGCAACTCGACAAGCTTCGGCAGTCCGCCCCAAACCATCTATTAGGGTTCATGCTCGAGCACCAAATCGCCGAGCGCAGCGGGAATAAAGACAGTGCCGCCCGAGCCTACAAGGCCTTCCTTTCCGCCTACGATGCCGAGATAGCGGCGGGGAGAGCAGAGTACCAAGATCACGAGAGCGGCATCGAGGGCTTCCGCAAGGCGGCGCAAGCAAGCATGGCAGGAAAGAAATAGGTGGCAAAAAAAAGGTGACGGATTTATTTTCGGCTTGGTCGGGGCACCACCCGGCGCCAAACGCTTCTGACAAAACCCGGAACAGAATTACTTAGAGGGGTAGCAGCGCTTTAGAAGAAACTAAAACACGAGGTGGGGTTGGTTAAAGCCGCGATTCTCGCCGGCATGAAGTACGGGGAAGATTAGGGTGCGGTTATGTTTGAGTGCACCCTGCAGTTGATTTCGTTCCGTGCTTGATTCTCCTATCTTGATCGGGTGTAGCCTGTAGGCTACAATTGATTCGTGATCGAAATCCGTAAATTTTGTCGCTCGGATGGCGTGATCCCGTTCGACCGGTGGATAGCGAAGCTTAAGGACGAGCGTGCCAGGGCGCGGATTCTCGTTCAGCTCGATCGCTTGCGGCTCGGGCTGGAGGGCGACTGGAAGCCGGTTGGTGAAGGTGTGTTCGAACTAAGAATATTTGAAGGCAAGGGCTACCGCGCGTATTTCGCGCGCGAGGGTAAGACTATCGTGATCCTGCTTTGCGGAGGCGATAAATCTACGCAGGACCGGGATATTAAATTGGCCAAGTCGTATTGGCAAGAGTATCGGAGGCAATCATGAAAAGTATTGCACTCAAGACTTCAGATTACCTGAAGACCCAAAAGGATGTGGTCGCTTACCTCAATGCCGCATTGGAAGACGGCGAACCGGCAGTGCTGCTCGAAGCACTGCGCAACGTCGCGCAGACCAAGGGCGGTATGGGCGCGCTTGCGAAGGCCGCGGGAGTCAGCCGCGAGAGTCTCTACCGAACTCTATCGCGGCGCGGCAATCCCAAGATCGAGACGATCATGGAACTTCTTCGGGCTCTCGGACTTAGATTGACGATTGAGCGACGCAAGGCGGCGTAGCAAGAGAAGGCATACTGCACACAAGTGAATATCCGACGTCGTCACGAAGAAATTAAAACATGAGGCGGAATTGGCAAAGCCGTGATCCTCGCCGGCACGAAGGTTGGGGGCATCAACGGTCTCAGACTCGATTGGCGCCGCCTCGAATTCCTGCCGCCGCAGTTTTGCCGTTGAACTGCCTCGAAGGGGAACTCACCCGCCCCTAAACATCGGCCCACCTTGATCGGTGTTCTCATTTCGGCTACATTCGTAGCCTAAATGAGAACACCAGAGCCAACCGACCTGGGAACCCTGTTTTTTGGCGCTTATCGCCGCCACGTGTTGAGCCTGTTGCTGCTGCATCCCGACGAGTCTTACCACCTGCGGGAAATTGCGCGCATCACCAAGACTCAGCCCGGCTCGCTACGGCGCGAGTTGGCGCTGCTGGCGGACGCGGGTGTGCTCAGCAGCGAAAGGGTGGGCAACCAAGTGCGTTATCGGGCGAGCCCGGCCTGTCCGATCTACGACGAGCTGCGAGGGATATTCAAGAAGACGGCCGGCGTGGTCGACGCGCTGCGCGAAGCGCTGGCGCCGTTGGCGGAGAAAATAGTCGTCGCGTTTGTCTATGGTTCGATTGCGAGCGGCGTCGAACGTCGATCGAGCGATATCGATGTCATGATTGTTGGATCGGTTTCTTTCGACGATGTCGTGCGAGCATTGTATTCGTGCCAGGAGCAATTGCGCCGGGAGATTAACCCTAACGTCTATGCTCCGGTCGAGTTTGCGAAAAAGGCAAAGGAAAAGGGCGCATTTTCCTCCCGCGTTTTAGCGGGACCCAAACTTTTCATTCTAGGGACGGACGATGACATTAGAAAACTTGGTAAACGTCGGAAAGCTAAAGCCGCATAAGACGACGCCTGAGGAAGTTGCGAAGTTGTTGGCGGCGGTTCGGCGAAACCTTAAGGATGCGCACGTCGCGGGCATTAGCG
>JBGPGJ010000192.1:0-4693 GCA_041483795.1 Sulfurifustaceae bacterium | reverse complement strand
TCGCCCGATCCACGACGCGCGCGAGATTCGTGGCGCTGCGCAGTCCCAGCGGCGTGCCGTCCGGCAATCGGTGCAACAACTTTTGGGAACCGAAGCGGCGTGACTCGCCGGCCGCCAACAGAATACCGACAATCAACTGCGGGCTGCCTGCCGCTGGGCGGTTTTGGAGCTGTCTCGGTCGGTCGGCGCCGGTGCGGTCTCGCGCGCCAGCGTTACACCGTTGCGCAACCCCGTGAGTTCGGCCAGGATCGCCACCGCGATTTCGGCCGGCGTGCGGCTGCCGATGGGCAGCCCGACCGGCCCACGCAGCCGTGCGATCTGCGCGTCGGTGAGATCGAACGTGGCCAGCCGTTCGCGGCGCGCCTTGTTAGTAACCTTGGAACCAAGCGCGCCGACGTAAAACGCATCTGTCTTGAGCGCCTCCAGCAACGCCATGTCGTCGAGCTTGGGATCGTGCGAGAGCGTAACGATCGCCGTCTGCCGATCCGGTCGCATGGCCACGACCGTGTCATCCGGCATGCGACGATCGAGCTTCGTGCCGGACACTTCCCAGGCATCGGCATACTCCGCACGCGGATCGCATACGGTCACCTGATAATCGAGCGCACCGGCCATTTCAGCCAGATAGCGCGATGACTGCGCCGCGCCGATGATGATGAGCCGCCAACGCGGGCCGTGAGTGATAGTGATGGTTTCACCCTCGTCGCGCACGGCGGCGTTGGCGAGCGGTGGGACGATACGCATGCGGCCGGACGACAATTGAATCTCCCGCGCTATCAACTCCCGACGCTCGCTGGCCTGCAACACGTCGCGTAACACATTCACGTCGGGCGCGGGCTCCAGCAACAGTTCCAGCGTGCCCCCGCAGGGCAGTCCGAAGCGCCGGGCTTCTTCCGACGTAACGCCGTACGTAACGTGTTGCGGGAGCGTGGGACGATCGGTCTTGTTTCGTCGGATGAGGTCGTCCTCGACGCAGCCGCCCGAGACGGAACCCACGAGCAGGCCGTCATCACGAACTACAGCCAGAGCTCCGATCGGGCGGGGACTGGAACCCCAGGTCTCGATCACCGTAGCCAACAGTACGCGCCGGCCGTCTTGCAGCCAACCGATGGCCTTGCGCAGTACTTCGATGTCAACACTATCCATAGACGATCAAACGACAATCGGCAGACTGCGGTAACGTTTCCCGGTCAGCGCAAACAGCGCGTTGGCCACGGCCGGCGCGATGGGCGGCGTGCCCGGCTCGCCGACGCCTCCCGGCGCTTCGCCGCTCTGCACGATATGCACGTCGATCTTCGGCATTTCGTTCATGCGCAGCACCGGATAGTCGTTGAAGTTGGACTGCTCAACTTGCCCATCCTTGAACGTAATCTTCCCGTACAACGCCGCGGACAAGCCGAAGACGATCGCGCTTTCCATTTGCGCCGCGATGGTATCCGGGTTGACCGTCAGGCCGACGTCGGCAGCGACCACCACGCGATGCACACGCGGTTTGCCGTCTTCGATCGACACTTCCGCCACTTCGGCGATATAGCTCCCGAACGATTCGGCGACCGCGATGCCCCGTGCCCGACCGGCGGGAGGCGGCGTACCCCAGCCGGCCTTTTCCGCGGCAAGCTCTAGCACTCCTTTATGACGAGGATTTTTTGCGAGCAGTGCGCGGCGGAACTCCAGCGGGTCCTTGCCCGCCGCGTGGGCCATCTCATCGATGAACGATTCGGCGAAGAAATAGTTCTGCGAATTACCGACCGACCGCCAGAACCAGGTACGCACGCCGGGTGAGTACTTCATCCACTCCACGAGTACGTTCGGCACCGCGTAGGGAAGATTGCTCAAACCCTCGACCGACAAGGTGTCGAGACGGTCCTTCATCAAGTCGCCCTCCATGCCGCTGCCCTCGGCGATCGAGTCGCAGGCCGTGCGTGCGGTGAGAGATAGCGGGTTGCCTTTTTCGTCCAGACCACCCGTCATCTTGCAGACCGCCATCGGGCGATAATAATAGCCGCGGGTATCGTCCTCGCGCGTGTACACGACCTTGACCGGCGCCTTGGCGGCCTTGGAAAGTTGCACCGCTTCCACCAGGAAATCCGGCGCGAAGCGGCGGCCGAAACCGCCGCCGAGCAACAGGGTGTTGATCTTCACCTGTTCCGGTTTCACACCCGCGACTTGCGCCGCGATGGCTTGATCCGGGCCCTGCGCCTGCGTACCGACCCAGATTTCCACGCCGTCGGGTTTGACCAGGGCGGTGCAGTTCATCGGTTCCATCGGCGCGTGAACCAGATAGGGGACTTCGTAGACCGCTTCCACCGTCTTCGCCGGTTTAACCGCCGCGACGTCACCGTCTTTCCGCGCCGACACCGGGTCGTTTCCTGTGCGCACAAGTTCCATCATGGCCTCGCGCATGCCGGCTGTGGACAGCGTTGCTTTAGCGCCATCGTCCCATTGGATATCCAGCGCGTCGCGGCCCTGCTTCGCGGCCCAGAAATTTTCTGCCAGCACCGCGACACCTTCCGATGTCGGGCTCTTTAACGGCAATACCTTCTTCACGCCTTTAATAGCCATGGCTTTGTCGGCGTTGAAGCTCACCATTTTGCCGCCCACGACAGGCGAGCGCGCAACGACGGCGGTGAGCAATCCCGGCAATTTGGCGTCCATGCCGAATTTGGCCGTGCCGTTGATCTTGCTCGGTGTATCCAACCGCCTGGTGGCTTTGCCGATGAACTTGAACTCCTTGGCATCCTTCAGCTTCACGTCCTTGGGCACGGGCAATGTCGCCGCCTTGGCGGCCAGCTGACCGTAGGTTGCTTTCTTCCCGTTCGGACCGATCACCATGCCGTTGTCTGTCTTGAGCCCGGCCGCGTCAACTTTCCAGTTAGCCGCGGCGGCGGCGATCAGCATGGCGCGCGCGGTCGCACCGGCCTGGCGCAACGGCTGCCACATCGCGCGCACGGAGGTGGAACCACCGGTTGCCTGCACGCCGAACCACGGGTGCTTGTACTCCGGCGCCGCTGGCGCCGGTTCGATGCGCAGCATGGACCAGTCGGCGTCGAGCTCCTCGGCCACCAGCATCGGCAGCGAGGTATATACGCCCTGCCCCATCTCCGATTTATCCACGATGACAGTCACGACGTTGTCCGTGCCGATGCGTATCCAGGCATTGGGCGCAAACGGTTGCTTGGGGGCCGCCGCCTCGGCAAAACGGGAGACCGCGGGCAGAAACACGCCGATGGCCAACCCGCCGCCGGCAATGGCGCTTACTTTGAGAAACGTGCGACGGCTCTCGTCTATTTCAGTTTCTAAAATGTTACCCATGATCATGCCCCCTTCGTGCCGGCGGCACGATGAATAGCGGCGCGGATGCGATTGTAGGTGCCGCAGCGACAGATATTGCCGCTCATGCCAGCGTCTATATCCGCATCGGTGGGCGTCGAATTCTTCGCGAGCAGTGCGGTCGCGCTCATGATCTGGCCCGACTGGCAATAACCGCACTGGGGAACGTCGAGTTCTATCCAGGCTTGTTGCACGGTTTTTCCGACCTTGCTCGCGCCCACGGCCTCAATGGTGGTAATTTTCTTTCCAACCACTGACGACACGGGGATGATACAAGAGCGAGTCGCCGTGCCGTCAATGTGCACGGTGCAAGCGCCGCATTGGGCGATGCCGCAACCGAACTTGGTGCCGGTTAAATTGAGGTTGTCGCGCAGAACCCACAACAGCGGTGTATCGGGGGACGCATTCACCTGAACGGCTTTTCCATTTACGGTTAGTGCAATCATCGGTATCGTCTCCTTTCGATGGTAACGCCGCGAGGTGTCAACGTCGGCGTTAATTTGTTAGCGTCCGCAATTTTGTATTATTGAGATTTGGTGTGACGCAAATTCAGGGTAAGTAAAATCCGGGACCACGATAAGGACTGGGCTTGCCCACGAATTCCTTAGAGGCTTAAATCTACTCCTTTTTTTTCTCGCGTCCAAGTCACATTAAGGGCTCTTTAGTATCCAGCGAAAAATGAGGAATTGAGTTAGGATGACCCGCTTCACATCCAAGCTTCATACGACCGGCACGTATCGCCTTTCCAGGATCTTCTCAGACATCCATTGCACTCATGCCCATCGGAATTCTCGTCATCGGCGATGAAATCCTAAGCGGTCGGCGTCAGGATCAACATCTCGGACACGCCATCGAAGCGCTCGGTCGGCGCGGGCTGCGATTGTGTTGGGCGCTGTTTGCGGGCGACGATACCGCCGCGCTCACGCGCGAGTTTCGCGCCGTGCGCGAAAGCGGCGACATTTGCTTCAGCTTCGGCGGCATCGGCGCGACACCGGACGATCTCACGCGCCAGTGCGTGGCGGCGGCGTACGGCGTCGCGATCGAGCGCCATCCCGAAGCGCGGGCGCTGATCGAGCAACGATTCGGCGCCGAGGCCTATCCCAATCGCATCCTGATGGCCGATCTGCCGCACGGTGCGCGCCTGATTCCCAACCCGATAAATCGCATTCCCGGTTTCAGTCTCGGCGACATCCATTGTCTTCCGGGATTTCCGCACATGGCCTGGCCGATGATGGACTGGGTGCTCGATACCCACTACACGCAACTTCCGCGCGACCTGCCCGCGCACGCGAGCGTGCTCGTGCACGGCGTGCCGGAGAGCGCGCTGATTCCGTGGATGAACGCCTTCGTCGAACGGCATCCG
>JBGPGJ010000191.1:0-4700 GCA_041483795.1 Sulfurifustaceae bacterium | reverse complement strand
TCAGCGCATCGCGAACATCGTCAAGCTTGCACGCGTCTGCTACCGACAGGTACGGTGACCATTCCGTCTCATCTTCGAGAAGTTCAACATCCACCTCTGCAACGTATTTGCCTTCGTGCACATATTTGATTCTATTGCGCTTGGTCATCTTTGCTTCTTCTCTTGGTAAAGGTTCTGTCCCATCGGTCGGGATTGGGGCGATAAGCCGTCACCACCACAGCCGGGGAAGCGAATCCCTTCGGAATTCCCCAAACAACATGAATGGGCTTGGCATTCTTGTCAAATTGTAGCACCAACACGGCGCGACCCTTGGGGAAGGCCGGGCAATCTTCGACAACGGTAGCCTTGTCTACGCCCGCTAGTATATCCCGAACGTATATCCCATCCGCGGCGATCTCATCGTAGCCATGCTCGGATATCCGCACTTGTTTTGCGGCAACAAGTTTCTTTACAGCCTCAAGGGTCTCGCTCAATTCACCGGCCTACTCATAATATTCATATTTGACGGTTAACGAATTATAAGGACTTCCCCACTCTGATATCGGCATCGAAGTGCCAAGATGGGTTGCGTGTTCGATCTCAAACGAGAGGGGAAGCGCATGCGACAGATTACTACCGTGGGAATCTACTTGGCAAAGAATGTATTCGCCTTGCATGGGGTGAGCGCCTCGGGCGAAGCGCGGGTGCGTCGCTGTCCCGACGCCAGGAGTGATCAGGGTGGTGACGACCTGCCGCAAGGTGTAACCCATGTCCCCAGACTAATTTGTTACCTATGTCCCCGACCGCTCATATGGTGGGACACGTGTTACGGGCATGGCGGTGTCTGCTCAGCCACGGCAACGGGGATTGCTTGCCGCGAAGCCTTACAGCAGGCGAGTATCCGCTGGCGCTTGATCGAAGCGATCGTGCCGACCATCCACGTATCTCACAGGCGCTGTCGCAAGCTCCTCAGGATCGGTGTCGTCAAGAGACGCAACCGACACGAAGTAAAAGACCCCTCCCATGGACTCGAGCTCGCCTTGCCCGAAGGCGCGGATGCCGCACGTCTTGCAGAAGTGGTAGTGCAGGAAGGGATGGGGCCGACCTGGAGGCGTCCACTGATAGTGCGCCTGCTCTTCCGCCCCCGCGATGAGGCGAAAGTGGTCAGCCTTCACGAATACAAACCACGCGCGTGCCTTGGTGCAAATTGAGCAATTGCACCTAATTGGTGCCCCTACTGAGATCGATTTCAGCCTGGAAGCGGACGGCGCCGCAGTGGCAACTTCCTGAGTAGGTTTTCAAAGCCATCGTGGATCCTCTGGTGGGGAGGGCGAACTTTTTGAGTCAAGACGAACGGATCATAAAGAAGTCACTGCGCATGATGCGGGCTAACGATGAATGTACGACCGAACCACAGGATATTGGATATACGGTGGGTGGGGGAAAGGGAAAATTCGCTCGAAACCAATCCTTTGCACGGGTTCCCTCGCAAAGTAGTGAACCGCAATATACTGCAATTCCACAGTTCATTGGTATTGAACGGTTACCTGACAGGAAAACGTTCGCACCCCTCCGCAGGGCGGCGGTTAGGTTCCTCCGGGTTTCAAGTGCTTAGCTCGTAGGTTCGGTTGAGCGCAGCGGTGAGATGGGGCAGTCGTAAGTGTCCAGTTGACATTTGCGCCACCGAACGGGCGCAAGTGATTTCTTTGCGCCCAGGCAACAACCGACACCGATGTTGCAGTTGTTGTTCACTCCCCCGTAGATGCCGCGCGAGCATCGCAGTCCGAATCGGGGTTGTCGCTCGCCTCGTGTTTGAGCCCGAGCGGCGTTGTGTGCCGCCGGCGAGTTGAGGCGAGCGCCGAGTCGGGCGAGAAGCGCAGCGGGATGTGAGCGTCTTTCGGGGGCGGATTTCTTTGGGATACTTTTGATCCACGCCATCCGTGGCGCGACCCCCTGCGGGGCGCGCTGGCGCGCGTCCAATTTTGTTCCAGACAAAATTGTCTTTGGCCGCACAAAGACAAATTCGCCGGGAGCGAATTTGGACGACCGAAGGTCGGCCCGAAGGGCAAAGTCCATGGACGGACTTTGCAAAAGTATCTCGCCCGCGGTGCGAGAACCGCACCATAGCTTTTCAACCGTCGGCGAAGCCGGCACCTTAAATTATGTTGAGCGCGAGCGAAGCTCGCTCAGCCGCGTGAAGCGCGAACAAAGCGTTAGCGCCCGTTGCTCGCCCACTGAGGAGCGGTGGTAGCGGAAGACACAGCCGTCTCACGGCCGAACTCGAAGGAGAGGTGCGCGTCGGCTTCTTGGAAGTAGTGGCCCTGCACGTAATCCACGCCGAGATTCCACAGGATCGCGAGGTCCTCGGCCTTCTCGACCGACTTGGCGATCACTTGCTTGTCGAGCGCCTTGGCGACCTGGATCAGCGCCTTGAGCGAGGTTTGGGCGATGTTGTCGCCCGAGAGATCGCGGATGTGCGCGCCCGCGATTTTGAGGCAGTCTATCGGCAGGTCGCGCAACTGGTTCAGGTTCGACAAGTGATTGCCGAAGTTGTCCACCGTAAAGCGGCAGCCGAGCTTCCTGACCGCTTGCAGAAAGGCGCGCGCTTCCGCCGGTGCGGCGAGTATCGCCTCTTCATCGGCCTCAAAAGAGAGGTATTTCGGTTTGAGGTTGGCGGCAAAGAGCTGTTTTTGCGTGTGCACGATCAGATCGGGTTCGCGGAACGACGCCGGGCAGAGGTTGACGAAAAACGTGGCGTGCCGGTTCTCGCGGTGCAATTCGCGCAATGACTCAATCGCGCGTTTTGTGACCCAGCGGTCAATCGCGGGCCCGAGATCGGCGCGTTCGGCGGCCGGCATAAACTCGCCGGCCGAAATCGTTTTGCCATCGTCGCCCACGAGGCGCACCAGCACCTCGAAGTACTCGGCCGGTTCGCCGTGCAGATTGACGATCGGTTGATACGCCAGCTCGAAGGAGTTCTTCTCCAGCGCCACCTGCAACCGCGCCGACCAGTCGCCGGCAGCGATCGATTTGGCCGCCGGGCGTCGGGGTTCACCCTTGGGATTTTGGGTTTTGGATGTCGGTTCGGTTTTGGAAGTTGGTGTCGATGCCGACGTCGGCGCCGACGCGCCGGTGCGCGCGGGTTGGGCGGCGTGGTAAATGTCGGTCAGAAGTTTCTGCGCGTCCGCTGTTTCCTTGCCGACCATGGCCGTACCGAAGTTGCACTCCAAAGTGAAGGTCTTACTGCCCTCGGAAAACATACTTTCCTTGAGTGCGACGGCGAGGCTCTTGGCTGTCGTCTTGAGTTGCAATTCGCTCGCGCCACCCAGCAGCACCGCGAACTCATCGCCGCCGAAGCGCGCGAGCAACGCCTGCTCGCCTAGTTTGTCGCGGAACACGCGCGCAACCTTGAGCAGCATGCGATCGCCGGCGGCGTGCCCGAACTCCTCGTTTATCGCCTTGATCTGGTTCAGGTCGAGATAAATCAGGCCGCTCGCCGTGCCGCCCTTGCGCACTTTTTCAATGGCGTCGTTCAGCGCCTGCAAGAAGTAGTGGCGGTTGTAGAGCCCGGTCAGCGGATCGTGCTGATTCAGGTACTGTAGACGGCTCTCCGCCGCCTTGCGCTTGGAGACGTCTGTCACCACGATCTGCGTGCAGGATTCGCCGTTGAGCGTGACCGGCGCCGCCGACAATTCCACGTGCAGCCGCCCGCCGTCTTTTTTGATTGCGAGGAATTCTTGTGCCTCCTTGCTGCTTTTGCGCAGATGTTCCTTGAAGCGCGGCTGGTCGTTTTTGTCTATCAGGTTCATCAGCGGCACGCCCTCGAGTTCGCCCTGGGTGTAGCCGAACAACTCGAGGTAGATGGGATTGGCGTCGATGTGCATGCCGTCGTGGCAATAGCCGATGGCCTCGCGCGCGCTCTCCACCACCGCGCGATGCTTTCCTTCCAGCTCGTTGAGTTTCTGCGTCATGGCGCGCCACGCGCGACGCTCGTCGGCCACGCGCAACTCGCGTTCGATCACCGGGCCGAGGCGGAACGCCTCGTCCTTGCGCACGACGTCGAGGGCGCCGGCGCGCATGACCTTGCTGACGTCGGTCTCCTTGACGGCGCGAGTGAATACAATGAGCGGCGCGTTTTGGTGGGTGCGTTTGAGCACTTCGAGCGCCATGGGGGCGCCGAAGTGCGCCAACGTGATTTCGCACAGCACCACGTCCCAGGTGGCTTTGTCGAGCGCAGTCTGCATCGCGGCCAGGTCCTGTACACGCTGGGTTTTGAGCATGTAACCGGACTTGCGCAACGCCGAGGTCGCCAGTTCGGCGTCGTCCGGCGAGTCGTCCACGATTAACAGGCGTAAAATCTTTTTGTCCACAATAGCTAATCCACTGAACACATTGTAGTTTATGAAGCAGCGACCGATCGGGGCCTGCGAAACGGCGGTTTTCGCGTTTCGGCCTATACCCGCGGCAACAGGGCTGGCTCCACCCCGCCGCAATGCGGTTGATCGTCGGGGGGAGCGGTAGTGTAGTTGTTAATTTACATTTTGCGTATAGAGTTAAGAGGCAATGTTATAAGAAAAAGCCCAGTGTCGGCACGCGACGGGGCAATCTCCTCGAGCGTTTTTTCGACGTGCCGGGGGTGCGATTCTATATACATGGAGTGCGATTTCACGAGGCGGCGCATTAGCGACGGGCGCGCCCCCGCGTGTAAAGGGTAAACCATA
>JBGPGJ010000190.1:0-4774 GCA_041483795.1 Sulfurifustaceae bacterium | reverse complement strand
GGCGGAAGTGAAGGCGACGCCGGCGAGGGATGTGCCGAGCGCCAAATGTAGCACGTGCTCGTACGGAAAATGCTGCGCGTTAAAAAGAATGACGAACAACGGAACCGCGATTGCGCCGCCGCCGACCCCCAGGAGCCCGGCGATAAAACCCATCAGACTGCCCAGCACGAAGTACGCCGGCCACCACCAATCCATATTTTATCCTGGTCTCCGGATCCGACGCTCGCCCAGATGCACTCAGATGCGCTCACTGCTATGAAATGGCGATGCTAGCACATGACTCGTTGAAGTAAGATAGATTACTCGAGGGAGTCGAGCCACCGTCGGTCGAACGAAACGTCTCCGGCGTCGCTCGGCTGGACGGATAACCGCCGAGAGGATACGTGCTGTTCGTGCGCGAACTCAATCGCGGCAAATGTAAAACTTACATCGTCGTCTGCGAACGCACGCGCCGCGCGGCGCTGATCGATCCGCTGCGTGACAAGGTGGAACGTTATCTGGCCTTGCTCGCGTATTACCGCTTCGAGCTGGATTACGCGATCGACACCCATACTCACGCGGACCACCGCACCGCTTTATTCGAGCTCAGAGAACTGGTGGGCGCAAAGACCGTAATGCAACGCGGCGCACCCGCACCCAGCGTGGATATTCACGTCGAGGATAGCCAGACATTGGAGATGGGCGATGTGCAACTCAGGGTTATCGCCACCCCCGGACACACACCAGACGGCATCTGTCTGTATTCGGAAGGCCGCGTGTTCAGCGGTGATACGTTGCTCATCGGCGGCACCGGCCGCGCAGATTTCACGGGCGCCGGCGCCGGCGCGCAGTACGATAGTATCACTCAGAAACTTTTCACCCTTGCGGATGAAACCGTCGTGTTGCCCGCCCACGATTACCGCGGCAACACCCAATCCACCATCGGCGAGGAAAAGCGACGCAACCCGCGGATCGCCGAACGCAGCCGGGAGCAGTACGTCGAGATCATGTCCAACCTCGGCCTGCCGTTACCGGACAAGATTCAAGAAGTCTTGCAACCGAATGAAACCGCGCTTGACGACGATGCCATCGCCTTCCCCAGCGTGACGCAACTCAGCCAAGTGCGCCAGATGGAACCGAGCGTCGTAGCGGCGCTGATGGGGAAGCATCGACCGCCGCTGCTCCTCGACGTGCGCGAACCGCAGGAGTCCCTCGGCGAACTGGGGCATATTCCCGGCAGTGTGTCGGTGTCACTCAAGGAATTGGCCGGACGCGCCAGCGAACTAGAAAATTGGAAGAACAAACAGGTGGTGGCCATCTGCCGGGCCGACGTGCGCAGCACCACGGCGGCGGCGATTCTCACCAGCCTCGGCTTCGAACAAGTGTCCAACATGAAGGGCGGTATGCTGGCATGGAACGACCGGCGACTGTCGGTGGAGCGATAGTGCACGTCGGCGCCGCGAGGTTGCGGCTCCCGGCGAGCCTAGCCGTTTACTTTTAAAGTGCCGACAAACACCCGATAAAAATCCGCTAAGCCGATTTGAAAATTGGTGCAATACGCGCTTCGCGTATCGGCAGATTGCACAGTGCCGCCAAGGCGGCCAGTGTGATGTCTGCGTACCACATCCAGTCATAGTTACCCAGCTGCGTGATGGCGATACCGCCGAGCCACGCTCCGAAGAAACCGCCGATCTGATGTGACAGCAATGTGAGTCCGAACAACGTTGCCAGATAGCGGGTGCCAAACAGTTTGCCGACGACACCGGCCGTGGGCGGCACGGTCGCAAGCCAGGTCAGACCCAAGCCGGCTGCAAACAGGTAAAAGGTAAGTGCGGTTTTTGGAGCCAGCAAATAAAGCACTATCAATACGCTGCGTGAGCTATACATCCAAAACAAAAGGTACTTGCTGCGATAGTGCTGCACGCCCCAACCCGCCAGCAGGCTGCCGACGATATTGGCCAGGCCGATAATTGCAATCGACCAGCTCGCCACCTGAACCGGCAAACCGCAAAGCTGTACTTCCCCGGGCAAGTGAGTGACCAGAAACGCAATGTGAAAACCGCAGGTGAAGAAACCCGCGTGTAATAGCAAATAACTCGGATCGGCTAAAGCGTGGCGAAGAGCGGCCTTAAGGCCGGCATCTTTCGGATACACCGAAGCAACAGAGCTCGCACGTGCACCGGAGTTCGATGCCGCTGTCAAAACGGGAGTCGGTCGATGGCGCAATGCCCATCCTACCGGCAGTGCAGCCAACGTGATTGCGGCAAGTGACCACATGGCGCCCATCCAACCGAACGCAGAGATCAGTTTTTGCAGCAACGGCGCAAACACGAATTGCCCAAACGAGCCGCCCGCATTGATGATGCCGGACGCCATGCCACGCCGTTCTGCCGGGACACGTTGGGCGGCAGCGCCGATCAATACCGAGAAGCTCCCTGCCCCCGCGCCGGCCGCGGAGAGTATGCCGATGGAAAAAATCAGCCCCCAGGAACTGGTCATGAACGGAGTAATCGCGTTGCCCAGCGCCAGCAGCAAAACCCCCGCCACCAACACCCGCCCATGCCCGTAACGGTCGGCGACGGCACCCGCGACGGGTTGAACGGCGCCCCATACAAACTGGGCAACCGCCATGGCAAAGCTGATGCTGACGACGCCAAGCCCGGTAGCGGTATTAAGCGGCGCTACAAACAGTCCCATAGACTGGCGCGCACCCATGGTCACCATGAACATCGCAGCGCCGAGTAAGGCGATGCCCCAGAACTCTTGGGTATGGGTGCGGGTTTCCATCATTGAGTTTTTTCTTCTCAATATATTTTATTAGATGCGATCGCTTTCGACACAATCGGGCGCAAGCTACCGCGTTGGGCGTTGCGCCCAACTCAACGGCTCACGTCACTAGAAGGTGCGCTTACCTATTCGGCTGTGGCGTCACGCGTAGATACGGCTTCAGCGCTTTATAGCCTTTGGGGAACTTCTGTTTGATCACTTCCGGATCCATGATCGAGGTCGGGATAATCACATCATCGCCGTTCTTCCAGTTCACCGGTGTTGCCACGCTGTAGTTATCCATCAGCTGTAGCGAATCAATGACGCGCAAAATCTCGTCGAAATTCCTACCCGTGCTCGCCGGATAGGTAATCGTCGCGCGAACTTTCTTCTTTGGGTCAATGATGAATACCGAACGTACCGTGAGCGTGTCGTTGGCATTAGGATGAATCATGTCGTACAGATTCGACACTTTTCGATCCGGGTCGCCGAGAATGGGGAAGTTTACCTTGGCGTGCTGGGTTTCTTCGATGTCGCCGACCCACTTCTTGTGATCGTCGACCTTATCCACGCTCACCGCGAGCACTTTTACATTGCGCTTGTCGAATTCGGGTTTGAGCTTGGCGGTGTAACCGAGTTCGGTGGTGCACACCGG
This sequence comes from Sulfurifustaceae bacterium, assembly GCA_041483795.1. Classification (GTDB taxonomy): domain Bacteria; phylum Pseudomonadota; class Gammaproteobacteria; order Acidiferrobacterales; family Sulfurifustaceae; genus JAHFQD01. The sequence continues at coordinate 1,374 of JBGPGJ010000190.1, read as the reverse complement.
CGTAAAATCCTTCGGGTGCGAGAACAACACGCCCCACTTGTTACCGAGCCACTCGTGAAAACGAATGCTGCCTTCGGTGGAGTCCTGAGTGAAGTCGGGCGCGATGTCGCCGAGACGAAGTGTTGCCATATTGTTCTCCTGGTTTACGTTTGCTTAAGTTTTAAGATGCCTAAAGAGTATCAATGTTCAAACTGAACTGGAACGAACGAATTTATCTCAGCTAAGCGCGCCCAGTTATATCGAAACGTCTAACCCACTCATCTAGTAGGGTCTTACGCGCTCGAAAACGATGTCGGTACCCACTGCCCGATCGAATTGGCATAGTAGCGCAGGACATCTAGGGAGTCGGGTTGCGCTCGGTAAATACCTTCCGCCTCAATCGCCAGATACCGCAGCCTAAGCATCTTCAGGGCGGAATTGAAAACCTGTTCGCGTCCCTCGCTCCCTGGAATGACGAAGGCGCCGCGGTCGCGCAGCTCGTCGGCCAGACGGTAGAAAGCCGCCTTGAGATCGAATAGGCCAATGCCTTTTTCACCTACGTCCAGGAGGATTTTTGCCAATAACGGGATCGGCAACACGGGGACGGCGTGCTCAACGGCCGTCATGAGATGCGTGGCAAGCTTCTCCATCTCGGCAAAGCGTTGCTCCGGCGCGAGTCGCTTCAAATTGATTCCGTGTCGCCGGCAATACTCGTGTACGGAGACCGGCTTGCCGAAATTTACCGCCGCGTAACCGAAGCGGCGCCAGCGGTTACGCGCCATGAGCCGTAGGTTGCGCGCGGCGAAACCGAGCGTCGTGCCAATCACAAACCAGAAACCGCGGCGCGCGGCGCCGGGGTCGAGACTACGTAGCAGCGTGCGGTCCTCGAGTACGCGGTCATAGTTGATTCCCACCGGAATAAAAACGATGTCACGCGCGTCTTCGGGATCGTGGCCGCGCAGCATGTAATCGAGGATGCCGAACCGGGGCGGTTGCAGTTTTCCGTCGCGCGACAACCGGCCTTCGAGAAACACGGCTTGGCACACACCCTCGTGCGTAGCCATGTGCACATAGCGCTCGAGCACGCGGCGGTAAAGCGGATTGTTCGACCGTCGCCGCACGAAGTAAGCGCCCATGGCGCGGATCAATTGCTGCAGCGGCCAGATCCGTGCCCACTCTCCCACCGCGTACGACAGCGCGCTCTGCTCCGCCGCCAGGAACGCGACCAGAATGTAATCCATATTGCTGCGGTGGTTCATGACGAACACCACCGCGGCGCTTGGATCTACCCTAGCCAAGTGCGACTCGTCCGCAAACCCGCCACGCACGCGGTACAGCAGATTCGCGATGCGCCGCGCCAGCCAATAGCCGAGACGGAAATAGATATAGGCATTG
>JBGPGJ010000189.1:0-4793 GCA_041483795.1 Sulfurifustaceae bacterium | reverse complement strand
GGTGTCAATCGTTTGCACCGGGGTTGCGAAGTCCACCACATCGAGTCGCCGCTGCAGTTCCGCCGCGACTGAGGTATCCACGAAATCGAGCACCACCTCGCCGCCTTGCTCACGTATATCGATGCCGACCGCAGGATCGGATAATGTAATCACGACCTTGCCGTCTCCCTGCGGACCGCGCCGGAAATCGACGCCCTTCAACGCGTACTTCCCGCCTTTGCGGCTAGCGGCAAAATGCGTCACCTTCGCCTGCTCCATCCCGGCACCGGCGGCTGGCGCTTCCACCGTTACCACAAAGTTATTGCCATCCACGGCGGTACGATAGGCTACCGGCTTGAGTAAACTGAGCACCACGCGCGTGCGGTCCTCGACTCCCACCGCGGTGACATTCGTAACCGCTCCTTCCTTAACAGTCACGGTTTTCTTGGCGAGATCTACTCGCGTGTTGGGAAAATCGAGCGAGATTCGCGCCGGATTGGTAATTGTGAAAGCACTGGGTTCGATCGGCGGCTGAGACATCTTAAACGTGATCTGGACTCGATCGCCTGGCAGTTTAGCGTAAAGGATATCCTGAATAACGTTCTTGCTGGACGTTTCCACTGCCGGCGGTGGCGCCGGCGCTGCCGGAGGCGTGGTGACGGCCGCGGAGGACACGGATGCCCCAACGGTAGTCACGCGGTAACCATCGTCGATCTTCTGCACATCCAGGCGGCCTGCTTCATTCAACAACAGGTCCATGTTCACCGCAGTGCCGTTTTCCGCCAGGTACGGGTAAACGCCCTTGACGACACCTTGGCCGGGAAGCTCGTTGAGCGCCGGGCCGATAGTGCTATCCGGGAAAATGATGCGCAACCGTTGCCCTTGCTCCAGCGTTTCAATCTTGTAACTCGCTATTCCCTTTACACGCACTTTTAAAACATCCGGCCCTTCCCAGGCGAGAGATTCAACCTCGGCCGCGAGAATAAGGGGGGAGTAAAGGACGGACAACAATATTACGCAACCCGCCGCATGGAGATATCGCATTACACCGATCGTAAATTTTTTCATGGCATCCACCCGTGTGACTTAGGCTATTCCAACAACGTCAGGTTGGCTTCGCGCTCAACCCAGTCGCCCAACGGACCTTGAATCAGCTCGATGAGATCAACTTTTTCTTCCGTTACCTTGGTAACCAGGCCCGAGTTCTGGCCTATGTGTTCACCTGTCTTCACTTTCTGCACAGTTCCGTCCGGTGCCTGAATAATGGCAAAGGCCAGCTTGCCGCGCGTGATGGTTCCGACCATCTTGAGCGAATCGAGCGGATAGTCCTCAAGCGGCTCTTTGCGCCGATTAGGATCTGGACCCCCGACGCCGGTACCGCCCGCTTTAGCCGCTCCCACGGGCTTCAGGTTGAAGGCGGCAAACGGATCAGGAAGGTTTGCGGGGTTATACGCAAACGACTCCTGTGTCTTGATCTCGGGCAGGGGCTCGACCTTCGGTTTCTTGTCGGCATGCGCGTTCTTCACGAACTCGCGCACCTCGTCCAGATCGTCACTGCCGCAGGCGGTAAGCAATAAACATCCTAAACCGATAGCGCTCCAACGCAGGCTTTTCACTTGCCACCCCTGGCTCGCGGCTGTCGCTGGGCAGTTGCAGCTTGTTTTGCCGGATCGCCTTCCTCGAGATAACGGTAGGTGCGGGCCTTAGCCGCCATGCCGAGCCTGCCCCCCTTCGCGGCCGCGGTGATCGTGAGGTCGCCGAAGGTTACGATACGCGGCAAAGCCGCGACGTCGCTCACGAAGCCCGCGAGCTCGTGGTAGCTGCCGCGCACTTCGATACTGATCGGAAGCTCGGCATAGAAATCTTTCGGCTGTTCTTTTTCCGGCTTGAAGAGCACAAACTCCAGCCCGCGCCCGAGGCCGGCCTGAGTAATATCTACCAGCAAATCCGGCACTTCCGTCGAGTTCGGCAATTGTCGTAGCAAGCTGCCGAAGGTCTGCTGCATTTCTTCCATTTGTTGCTTGTAGGCCGGCAGATTGATGGCGAGCGCCTTCTTGTTTAGATAGGTATCGCGCAACCCTTCCTCTTTTTTCTTGGCTGAATCGTAGTCATCCAGCATCCCTTGCACAAACGCAAAGTAACCGACCACCAGGATAACCAGGCATATGAAACCGGTACCGACGATCTTCACCAGCAACGGCCACGAAGAAATATCGTTGACGTTAATATTTTTCAGGTCGTCAAGTGTCATGACCCGGCCTCAGGCGCCTTCTTCTGTTTGGCCGCGCGCTTGATGTTCAGAGAAAACTCACTCAAACGCTCGCCTCCCTTTTCCTTGACATTAATTACCTCGAGCTCGGGGTTCGAAAACCAATCCGACGCATCGAGGTTGCGCATGAGCGCCGAGACGCGCGCGTTCGACTGCGCTACACCGTGCAGTACCAGACCGGCTCCCGCGGTCTTCATACCGGTAAGATAAACGCCTTCCGGCAGCTTGCGCGCAAGCTCGTCGAACATCCGCACCATGCCGGTGCGATCTCCCTGGAGCTGGTAGATAATATTCATGCGCGCGATCAGATCCTGACGTTGTTTCTTGAGATCGGCGATCTCCTTGATTTCCTGCTCGACCTTCGCGATTTCGGTTTCCAACAGCTTATTTCGGCTCCCTTGCACCTCAATCAGCGCACCGACGTATAAATAGGCATTAACCACGATCACGCCCATGACGATCCACGCCGCTACCGCGATCGTCAGCAGCTGGCGGTCCTGCTGCCGCCGGCGCATTTCGCGCCACGGCAAGAGATTGATGCGCGTCGTCATTCGTCGAAGCTCCGTAGCGCCAAACCGCAAGCGATCATGAGCGAGGGCGCGTCGTTGGAGAGTAATTGCGGTTTGATGCGCGAATTGAGCGACATGCTGGCAAAGGGATTGGAGACAATCGCCGGCACACCAATACGCGCGGCCACGAGCTCATCCACACCGGGGATCTGGGCGCAACCACCCGCGAGCAACAACTGATCCACGCTATTGAACGGCGTGGAGGAATAGAAAAACTGCAATGCACGCATGATCTCCTGGCACATCGCTTCCATGAACGGGCGCAACACGTCGGTCTGGTAGTTGTCCGGCAGACCACCCTGCTTCTTCGCCAAACCCGCCTCTTCGTAAGATAGCCCATAGCGACGTTGGATCTCCTCGGTGAGTTGGCGTCCACCGAAGGCATGATCGCGTGTGTATACCGAACGATTATTATGAACGACGTTGATGTTGGTCGCGGTCGCACCGACATCCAGAATCGCCACCGTTTTTTCCATACCGCCGCCCGGCATATGGCTGGCGATGAGGCTGTAAGCGTTCTCCATCGCAAACGTTTCGACATCCACCACATAGGGTTGGAGGCCCGGGCGCTGAATGACCGCCAAATAATCGTCCACGACTTCTTTGCGACAAGCAGCCATCAGGATATCCGCTTCTTCCGCGTTGCTTTCCGACACACCGAGGACACAATAATCGAGATTCACTTCGTCGAGCGGATAGGGAATGTAGTGATCCGCCTCCATCTCGATCTGGGTTTGGCGTTCCTGATCCGTCATGTTCGCCGCCATCTTGATTATCTTGGTGATTACATGCGCGGCCGGGACCGCCACGGCGGCGTGCTTCAGGCGCGTGCCGGAACGCTTGACCGCGCGCTCCACGGCTTCCGCCACCTGCTCGACCTCCGTGATGGCATGCTCCACCACCGCGTTCTGCGGTAGCGGCTCGACGGCATAGCGCTCAACGCGCATATGGTCTCCTGACTTGCTCAGCTCGAGCACCTTCACCGCGGATGAGCTGATGTCTATGCCGACGAGAGGAGGCTGTTTTTTTGCAAATAAATCGTCCAACCCTAGAGCCATATTTCCTCTTTTATCTCAGAATCTTATATCCACTAAATATAATGTGGATTAAATACTACCCACAACTATAGACCATGACAAATGTAAGTGACAAACCCCAGCAGGCGAGCGCGGGCTTTTAGTTTATACTCGGCGCCCGACCCGCCCACGACCCGCCCAGACTTATCGAAAACGCCGGAAACATGCCCGGCCCGGCAATGACTGACCCTACCGACACTGATCAAACCGGCCAAACCAACGGTCCGGCTACACCCCCGGCTATCCCTGGTTTTCGGCGCTACCTTCCCAAACAGGGATGGCAGTTGGCGCTCGTGGGCCTGTTCGGATTGGTCACACTGGGGGTGCTGTTAGTTACCATCGCGACGCTGTTCGTCCTGCCGACCTTGCCTTCTATAGGCGAACTGGAGGAAAAGCGACTCAAGGTTCCCCTGCGCGTATACACCAGCGATGGCCAGTTGATCGCCGAGTTTGGCGACGAGAAACGCGTCCCGATCAAAATAGACGAGGTACCGGAGCAACTCATCCAGGCGATTCTGTCGGCTGAGGATCACGCCTTCCTTTATCACCGCGGCGTAGATTTTCAGGGCATCCTGCGCGCGGCTATCGCCAACCTGCGCTCAGGCGCCCACTCGCAGGGCGGCAGCACCATCACCATGCAGGTCGCGCGCAACTATTTTCTAAGTCCGGAAAAGACCTACACCCGCAAGGTCAAAGAGGTGCTGCTCGCCTTCAAACTCGAACGCGAGCTGACTAAAAAAGAAATTTTGGAACTCTACGTCAACAAGATCTTCCTCGGCAACCGCGCTTACGGTTTTGCCGCGGCCGCGCAAATCTACTACGGCAAGAACCTCAAGGACCTGACGCTTTCAGAGGTAGCCATGCTTGCCGGCTTGCCCAAGGCGCCGTCACGCGACAATC
>JBGPGJ010000188.1:0-4798 GCA_041483795.1 Sulfurifustaceae bacterium | reverse complement strand
GAATCAAAGCTTGGCCTCGCGTTTGAGCAGGTCCTCGATCTTAAGGCCGACCTCGGTTTCGCCGCCGAAGACCGTTCCGAGCTTCTTCTTGTTTACGTGCTCGAGTGCGGTCTGATAGGCGCTCGCCGGCAGAGGTATGTATTTCACTTCCTTCACGAGCCTAGCGGCGTTTTTCAAATAGAACTCCACGAATTCCCTAACCTCGGGTTTTCCGAGCGCCTTGGCGTTGACGTAGATGAAGATCGGACGCGACAGCGGCGCGTAGGTGCCGTTCTCCACGGTTTCGGCCGACGGTAGGATCGGCCCTTTGCCGCTGTCAATTGCCACGGCCTTGAGCTTGTCCTGGTTCTCGATGTAGTAGGCAAAGCCGAAGTAGCCGAGCGCGCCCTTGTCGCGCGCGACACCCTGGACCAGCACGTTGTCATCTTCGCTCGCGGTGAAGTCGCCACGCGAGGCCTTGGACTCGCCGGTCACCGCCTCTGTGAAGTAGTCGAACGTGCCCGAGTCCGCACCGGGACCGAAGAGTTTAATCGGCGCATCCGGCCACTTGGGATTGACCTGGTTCCACTTCATGATCTTGCCCTGCGCCTGCGGCTCCCACATCTTCTTGAGGTCGGCGACGGCCATGTTCTTGGCCCAGTCGTTTTTCGGATTCACCACCACCGTGAGCGCGTCGTACGCAATCGGTAGTTCAATGTACTGGATGCCGGTTGCCTTGCACGCGTCCATTTCTTGTTTCAAGATCGGCCGAGAGGCGTTGGAGATATCGGTCTCGCCGCGGCAGAACTTTTTGAAGCCGCCGCCGGTGCCGGAGATGCCGACGGTCACTTTGATCGTACCTTTCTTAACCTTCTGGAATTCCTCGGCCACCGCTTCGGTGATCGGGAACACGGTGCTCGAGCCGTCGAGCTTAACGAAGGTGTCGGCCTTCGCCGGTAACGGGAGCGCCGCGGTGACGATTGTCGCTACACCGACGGCCAATAGTAAAGTATGTTTCGCGTTCATAAGATATGTCTCCACGGGGATAAAGTATTTGCGGCGCTCACTATCGCAGTGCAATATGACAGATTAATGAATGTTGCATGACGAGCGTATGACGTCGCGACTACCAGTTTTAAGGATGTGCGCCCTCGGGGGAGAACTTGACCGTCACGATGCGAAGGATGACGAGCATGACGATCACACCCAGCCCGAGCAATACCTTCTCGGGGGAGTACTCGCGGAACCACAAGCCCATCAGTTCGCCGATCAACACCACGAGTGCGGTATCGAGGATAAAGGTGACACGCACGCGTCCGAGCGTGAGATACGCTTTCAGCGTACGGATCACCTCAAGCAGGGCCCGCATGATGAGGGCGTTGATGATCGTATGTTCGGCGATCTCGGTCCAGGGCTTGGTCAATAGTTCCTTGAGCCCAACGAACATGTACGCCGCACCGGCGAGCATCCACAGGCACAGCGCCGCGATCAGCAGGCCGGTGAGCGCCCGCGCCAGTTTCGGCGTAAGCACGTCGGCGAGAAACGCCAGCGGCTCCCTGCGTTGGCCAGTACAATCGGGGCCGGCGAGAGACGAAGTGTCTGCGTACGATTTCATCGCGGTGCTCAAGCGGGATAAGTTCTTAGACGGTCGCAACGTCTACCGACCGCATGTGAAGTGACGATGACGGGGCCGTAACGCTTCGGTGACAGCGAACGCAGAGGCTTAACGCGCGAGGCGCGCGGCGGGGAAAACGCAAGTAAAGGTGCTGCCGCGGCCGAGTTCACTCTGGACGTCGAGGCGCGCGTTGTGACGCAACAGTACGTGCTTGACGATCGAGAGCCCGAGGCCGGTGCCGCCCGAGGCGCGCGAGCGTGCCGTGTCCACTCGGTAAAAGCGTTCGGTCAAATACGGGATATGTTCGGGTGCGATGCCCTCGCCGGTGTCGGTGACCGAAAATTTCGCACCGTCGCTGTCCGCGAACCAGCGCAGCCGAATCGCGCCTGCGCGCGGCGTGTAGCGCACGGCGTTGTGAATGAGATTCATAAACGCGCTGTGCAATTCCTCGCGTCCGCCGAGGAGCTTAAGATTCGGCTCGGCCTCGAGCGTGATGTGATGGTCCGCCTCGCCGCTTAGGACTTCAGCCTGCTCCTTCAGCCCCGCAAGCAATGCGGGCACGTCCACCACTTCTTCTTTCTGACGCGGCGCCGCAGTCTCAAGCCGCGACAGCATGAGCAGATCGTCCACGAGCCGCTGCATACGCACGGCTTGTTCGTGCATGGTGGCGAGGTGTTTCTTCAACTCGTCGTTGTGAATGTGTTCCATCTCGTGCAGCGTCTCAATGTAACCACTGAGCACCGTGACCGGCGTGCGCAGCTCGTGCGAGACGTTGGCGACGAACGTGCGGCGCATCTGTTCCAGACGTTGCAGGCGCGTAATGTCACGCGCGATGATGAGCTTGCGATGCGCACCGAACGGCACGATCTGCAACGACAGCGCCAGCTCGGAGTTTGCCGGCGAGTCCATCTCCAGCGGTTCGGCGAAGTCGGCGCGCGCGAGGTAGTCGGTGAATGCCGGGTCGCGCAGCAGGTTCGACAGACGCATGCCGGTATCGCGCGGATAATCAATACCGAGCAGCGACGCCGCCGGTGGATTGGCCCATTCGATCTCCTCGTCCTCCGTGAGGATTACTACCGCATCGGGCATCGCCGCCGCCGCGTTCTGAAAGCGCATAAGCGCGTCGGTCAGTTCGTCCGCGCGTTGCGCCGACTGGCGCACGAGTTTGCGCACTTCGTTGAAGACATCGCCCCACCGACCGGCGGCATCCGGTACTTCACCGCGCTTGTCGGACAGCAACCACTGGTGCAAGCGGTAGAGCTGGCGCAGCTGCAAGGCGATGTAGATGCCAAACGCGGCGGTCGAGAAGAGAAACGGGTGGCCCATCAGCGCCCCGAGCGCCAAACCGACGGCGACGAAACCGGCCAGTATCCAGACTTCACGCCACAGGCTTGGGCGCATGCGGGTCGATTATTGACTCGGCGGGCAAACGTCGGAATCGCCCGCAGGTGGGGAAGACATTTTCCGTCCGGCCGTCTGGGCGTATTCGGATCCACCCGCCGAATCAATAACGGCGATCATATGAGTTTTATAGTGAAGCGGCGGCCAGACGCGGCCCGATACGTGATCCGGACGGGCCCATGCAGTTAGGTGTCTATTCATTCGTTTGACCGCCGCTTCACTAGGCCTGCGGGGAGAAACGATAACCCGCGCCGCGCACGGTCTGGATCAGGCGATCGTGGCCGGTGGGGGTGAGGACTTTGCGCAGCCGACGGATGTGCACGTCCACGGTGCGCTCCTCGACGTATACATTGTCACCCCAGATGCCGTTCAGCAGTCGCTCGCGCGAGTGCACGCGCTCGGGATGGGTCATGAAAAAGTGCAGCAGCTTGAACTCGGTCGGCCCGAGTTCGAGGTTGTTACCGCCGGCGAGCACGCGGTGGGTGACCGGATCGAGCGCAAGACCATCCACCTCGACCGGTGTTTCCGCGGCCAGCGGCGCGCTACGGCGCAACAACGCCTTGATGCGCGCCAACAGCTCGCGCGTGGAGAACGGTTTGGTGATGTAATCGTCCGCGCCGCTATCGAGTCCGCGCACCTTGTCTTCTTCCTCGGTGCGCGCAGTAAGCATGATAATTGGGAGATTTTGGGTCAGTTTTTCGCGCCGCAGCCGGCGCGCGTATTCGACACCGCTAATGCCGGGCAACATCCAATCGAGCAGGATCAAATCCGGGGGTTCGCCGACGATTCTGGTTTGCGCTTCATTGGTGTCGGCGGCCTCGAGACAACGATAGCCCGCCTGGGACAGCGCCAGACACACCATCTGACGAATCGCGGCTTCGTCGTCCACGATCAGGATTTTACCGCGCGAGGTTGGCATGATTTTGTTCGCCACTACTATTTAGGTTTCGCGAACATTTCATACCATTAATATGACAATTCGGTTACCATTACAAATATATTTCACTCGTGCGGAAAAACGATTTTCCCGCTCTATTCTTAGAGTTGGAAAAGTCCGTCTCGGTCATTTTCTAGCTGCGGTATAGTGGAAATCCCCGGCAACGGCGGAAGCGTGTATGTCCAAGCAGCCGATCAAACCCACCGAAATCATGTTGCACCAAAAGTCGCGCATGCTCGAAGTCGCCTTCGAGGACGGCGCGCGTTTCCGGTTGCCGTGCGAGTACCTGCGCGTGTACTCGCCGTCGGCCGAGGTGCGTGGCCACGGGCCCGGTCAGGAAACGCTGCAACTCGGTAAAGAAAACGTCAACATCGCGCGCATCGAGCCGGTCGGCCATTACGCGGTGCGGCTGTGCTTCGACGACGGCCACGACACCGGTTTGTATTCCTGGGACTGGCTCTATCACCTGGGGCGCGAGCAAGACAGATTGTGGAAAGAGTATCTCGCGCGACTCGAAAAGGCCGGGTACTCGCGCAAATCTGCCGAAACCGCCCGGTGACCTCATATTGACCACAGCATGAGCACGCCCGACTCTCCGCAGAACAAGACCACCCACTTCGGTTACCGCGAGGTGCCGGAGTCGCAGAAGCATCGGTTGGTGGCCGATGTGTTCCGTTCGGTGGCGTCCAAGTACGACCTGATGAACGACCTCATGTCGCTCGGCGTGCATCGCCTGTGGAAAGCCTTCGCGGTGGAACAGTGTAGCGTGCGCGCCGGGAGCCGCGTGCTCGATCTCGCGGGCGGCACCGGCGATCTCGCGGCGCGTCTGGCGCCGCGCGTCGGCGCCGCCGGTGAGGTCGTGCTGG
>JBGPGJ010000187.1:0-4800 GCA_041483795.1 Sulfurifustaceae bacterium | reverse complement strand
TCTAGAAGTTACCCAAAGGTTCTTTAGTGACAAGGCCCACGCGCGCGCTCCTCGACGCCGGGGCACTGCGGCACAACCTCCAGGAAGTACGCCGGCGCGCGCCACGCTCGCGCGTCATGGCCATCGTCAAGGCCAACGGTTATGGTCACGGCACGGTCTGGGTCGCCCAAACGCTTGCCGACGCCGATGCCTTCGGCGTCGCCAGCGTGGAAGAGGGCATGACACTGCGCGAAGTGGGTATCACCAAACCCATCTGTCTGCTCGAAGGATTCTTCGAACCCACCGAACTGCCGCTGCTGGCGCGCCATAATCTCGCGCCGGTCATTCATCACGAAGCCCAACTGCGCGCGTTGGAAAACGCACGCGTTGAACGGCCGCTTTCCGTTTGGATCAAGCTCGATACCGGCATGCATCGCCTGGGCTTCGCGCCGGAGATGTTTGCCTCCGTGCTCGCGCGTCTCAAATCGGCGTCGAGCGTCGGCGGGATACGCGTCATGTCGCACTTCGCCAATGCCGACGATCTCAAGGACACCATGACGCGCGAACAGTTGCAGCGTTTTCAGAAGCCAGTCGGCAATAGCGGTCTTGAGACGAGCATCGCCAATTCCGCGGGCGTAATTGTCTGGCCGGACGCGCATCTCGATTGGGTGCGGCCCGGAATTATGCTTTACGGCGGCTCGCCGTTCTCGAACAAATCCGCCCAGTCGTTGGATTTACGCCCCGTGATGACGCTTACGACGCAACTGATCGCCGTCAGCCGCCGCAAGAAGGGCGATCCCATCGGCTACGGTGGCGAATTCCGCTGTCCGGAAGACATGCCCATCGGCGTTGCCGCCATCGGTTACGGCGACGGTTATCCGCGCCGCATGCCCGCCGGCACGTCGGTGCTCGTAAACGGCCAGCGCGTGCCCATCGTCGGGCGTGTCTCGATGGACATGATTACACTCGACCTGCGCAGTCAGCCCGCCGCTAAGGTCGCAGATCCGGTAGTGTTGTGGGGCGACGGTTTGCCCGCTGACGAGATCGCCGAGCGAGCCGGTACCGTCAGCTACGAATTGTTCTGTCAGGTCACAGCGCGCGTTCCACGGGTGGAAGTATCGTAAAAGACGAATCGCGCGCCGGGCGGCGTTCGGAAACGAGCACGGTCGTGCCGATGGGCCGCGAGTCTGCTGTGGCGCAGCTTCTCCCCATTTCATTCGATCGTACGCACCGGGACTGAAACAATAACGGATGCCGGAATCGGCAATTGCAACGGTGATGGAAGCGATGTTTATGACTTGCGGCAGCTGGCGTTATATATAGCGACGTCTCCCACGGCTGCTTACCGCAGGAGACGCGGTACGGTGAAACGAGGAAAAGCGCTACTGAGCCGACATCAGGGTCTTGTGAATGATCTCGGCGTAGGTCAGCCAGCTATTGAAGATACTGCCGGTAACGAACTTGTTCTTAAGCGCGCCTTTCGTGAGGTAGTCTTTCCACTCGGGCGTCTGCGTGACGCGGTACATGACGTCGAGGTAGTATTCGCGCACTTCGGGGGGAATTCCCGGCGCGGCGAAGATACCGCGCAGCATGACGTACGTGACGTTGTATCCTTGGTTCCTCATGGTCGGGATATCGCTCCAGGCGGCATTGCCCGCGACACGTTCTTTATACTCCATGGGGCTTAAGTCGAAGACGCCGAGCGGTCGCACCTTGCCCTCGCGCCAAAGCGCCAGGGCCTCGATCGGGTTGTTGACCGTGGAATCGACTTCCTTGTTGCCGAGCGCCTTGGCGACATCCCCACCACCCTTGAGCGGCACGTACTTGAACTTAATATGACTCTGAGACTCCAGCGCGCGGGTGACGATTTCGTCTTCCTGCTGCGAACCGGTGCCACCCATCTTGAAGGTCCCCGGCGAAGCGCGCACGGCCTCGAGATAGTCCTTGGCCGTGCGGTAGGGAGTATCCGCGTTGACCCACAACACGAACTGGTCCAGCGCCATCATGCTTACCGGAGTCATATCGCGCCAGTTGAAGTCGGCGCCGGTCGCGAGCGGGGTCGTAAAGAGGTTCGACAACGTGACGATGAGCAGATGGGTGTTGCCGGAGTTGCCCTTGACATACAAAAACCCTTCGGCTCCGGACTTGCCGGGTTTGTTCGCCACGACGATGGGTTGAGGCATGAGCTTGTGCTTGGCCACGATTTCCTGGATCAAGCGGGCCATTTGATCCGCCCCGCCGCCCGGTCCGGCCGGGATGATGATCTCAACCGGCTTAGTCGGTTGCCAGTTCGCCGCCATCGCCGGGGGGGCCACCAAAGATAAACTGATAAATAACGAAGAAAACAGTGCTGTAATTTTCATTGCAATCACCTCGTTTAATGAGCGGTGTTGGAGCGATATAGCTTCGGGACCGGTGTCCCGGACCATCGCTCTGTATATATCTAACAGTATACAAAAAGCGCGCCACCGGCTGTCTTGCAGTAATCTATGCCATTCAAGACAGGGGTTTTGGGGCGCCGGCGCCGGCAATCTCTCCGGAAAATGTCGAATATGGCTAGAGCAAAGACCGTCTATACCTGCAATGAATGTGGTGCTACCTCGCCGAAATGGGTGGGGCAGTGTCCGTCGTGCGATGCCTGGAACACACTCACCGAGACAGCGGTAGTACGGTCTGTCGCTGCGCGTGGAGTGCGATTGCTAAACCAATCCTTTGCCGTGCAATCGCTGGCAACGCTCACGCCGCAGTCGGTGGCGCGTCACTCTACCGGCATCGTCGAATTGGATCGGGTGCTGGGCGGAGGTTTGGTAACTGGCTCGGTAGTGCTGATTGGTGGCGATCCCGGTATCGGTAAGTCCACGTTGCTGCTGCAGGCACTGGCCGAACTGAGCAGGAAGACCTCGGTGCTGTACATGAGCGGCGAAGAGTCGGCGGATCAGATCGCACTGCGCGCGCATCGGCTCGGTATTCCCGGCGATCGGTTGCGCATACTCACGGAAAACCAGGTCGAGATCATCCTGGCGGCGATGGAGGCGGAGAAGCCGCAAGTAGTGGTGATTGACTCGATTCAGACCGTGTTCACCGAGATTTTGCAATCGGCGCCTGGAAGTGTGGCGCAGGTGCGCGAATCGGCGGCGCAGCTGGTGCGGTACGCCAAGAGTCGCGGGAGTGCGCTGTTTCTCGTGGGGCATGTCACCAAGGAAGGTACGCTTGCCGGTCCGCGCGTACTCGAGCACATGGTGGACACGGTGCTTTACTTCGAGGGCGATCCGGGCAGCCGCTTTCGCATCATCCGCGCGATTAAGAATCGCTTCGGCCCGGTAAATGAGATCGGCGTGTTCGCCATGACCGAGTCCGGCCTGCGCGAAGTCACCAACCCGTCGGCAATGTTTCTCGCGCGCGAATCGCAAAACGTGCCGGGCAGTGTAGTGCTCGCGACCCAGGAGGGCACGCGCCCGCTGTTGGTCGAGGTGCAGGCGCTGGTGGATAAGAGTTTTCTTACTAACCCGCGGCGTGTGTGCGTCGGCCTCGATCCGAATCGATTGGCGATGCTGCTCGCGGTATTGCATCAGCATGCGGGCGTGGCGACGTACGACCAGGATGTGTTCGTGAATGTCGTGGGCGGCGTGCGTGTTAATGAAACCGCGGCTGATCTGGCGCTGCTGCTCGCCACGGTATCGAGTCTGCGCAACCGGCCGCTCGGCAACGATCTGGTGGTGTTCGGCGAAGTCGGGCTTTCGGGCGAGGTGCGCCCCGTCGCGCGCGGTCAGGAGCGGGTGCGCGAAGCGGCCAAGCTCGGCTTTAAGCGCGTGGTGCTTCCAGTGGCTAACCAGCCGAAGAAGAACGATACCGGCGTCACACTCATTCCGGTGCGACGCCTCGATGAGGCACTGGACGTCATAAACCGCTAGAGATTTCCTTGAGTTTCCTTCCCCTTTATGAAAGAGGAAGGAGAGCAATAGTTGATCGCTGTGCGGTCACTTCAATACGAACTGCAAGCGCGTGCCGGAGACTTCGATGACGTCGCCGCTTTTGAGCGACGCTCCTTCGGCGGCTATTGACCTGCCGTTCAGCTTCGGTGTTTCACCGCCGTCCTCGCTGGGTACGAGCACGTAGCCGTTATCCGTACGAGTGATGGCGCCGCTGCGTTTGCCGGTCTTGCCAAGGTTGGTGACGGTCTTGATGAGTTCGATGCGCCTGCCGCTGTTGGCGCCGCTTAGAATGACCAGCGCGCCTTTTGGCCCCGCCCTGGGCGTATCCGGTTTAGACGTCGCCGCGGTGGATATCGGTGACGGCGCAGGAGGCTTGGCGGCCACCGCTTCGCGCATTGCCGCCGGATTGATGATGACGGTTTTGGCGAAGTCGTTCTGTTTCGATTCCTCCTGCTCAGTCAGGTAGATCAAGGTATGCTTGCCGATAACGACGGCGTCGCCGTTGCGCAAGTGGTGCTTGGTGATTTTTTTGTTGTTGATGAAGGTGCCGTTAGTGCTGCCGAGGTCCTGGATGAAGGAGTCCTCGCCGATGGAGAAGATGTTGGCGTGCTCGCCGCTGATCGCCAAATTGTCAAGGAAGATGTCGCACCCTGGCCGGCGACCGATTTTCATGTCGCCCTGTTTGATTTCGATGTGATCAACGACTTCGTTGTTGAATTTGACGATCAGTTTGGCCATGTGCTTCAAGACTCCGCCGGTGTACCGGTATTCATGCTTGGATTTTACGCTTGTTTGAATCGTCTTTGCAGCTCTTGAACCGCCTTCTTGGGACGCGCGAAGCGCTTGGCCGCACGCACCAAAATGACTGAGACGTTGTCGGCTCCGCCGC
>JBGPGJ010000186.1:0-4834 GCA_041483795.1 Sulfurifustaceae bacterium | reverse complement strand
GCGGTCTGATTGCCCTGGCCGAGTTCCACTCGGCCGGTGAACACGGTTACCGCGCCGTCAGCGCGGACCGCGAGCCAGGAGTCGAGCGCCTCGGGAGACACTTTGGGAAACGGCGCGCCTTCGGTTGCGCGCGCGCCGCGCGGTAAGCCGAGCGGCAGAGTGAAAGCGACCACCAACGCGCCCCCGCTTTTCAGGAAATCACGGCGCGTAAAGGTGGTCGTCATCTGCATCGCCTTACGCCATGGTCTTGGCGGCGCGTTTTACCGCGCGCAGGATCGCGGCATAGGTACTGCAACGGCATAGGTGGCCGTCCATTGCCGCGCGTATCTGCGCGTCGGTGGGATCGGGGTTCTTCGACAATAAATCCACCGCCTGAATCATCATGCCGCTTTGGCAGTAGCCGCACTGCGGCACCTGCTCGTCAATCCAGGCCTGTTGCACCGGATGAAGTTCGATCTCTTTGAGCTTGCGCTGCTGCGCCCATAGAGTAGGCAGGCCCTCGACGGTCCAAATCGGTTTGCCGGCAACGCGCGCCGCCGGCGTGACGCAGGAGCGCATTTCCACGCCATCGATCAGCACCGAACACGCGCCGCATTGCGACAGACCGCAGCCAAATTTGGGGGAGTTCAGTTCTAATTCATTACGCAGGACATACAGCAGAGGAACGTCAGGGTCCGTCTGGATGGACCGCTGCTTGGCGTTCACGGTGAGAACAAAGCGGGCAGCCATGTGTTCACTTTACGGCTCAAAAATCCAGCCTGTCAACCACCCGCGCATGCAGCCGTTGTCCCAGTGCATAGCGAGCGTCGTTAAGGCGGGCATATTCAGATTTCGAGGATGTCGGACTACCTGCGTCCGCGCGTCAACCTGTTCAACACGGGCGTGATCAGCAGCAGCACGACCCCGGCGCCAATCGAGGTCGCAACGAGGAACCAATATAGTGGAATGCCGGAACCGGCAAGCCTCGCTTCCAACACCCCGGCGAGGTAATTGGCGATCGCGTTCGAGGTAAACCATAGGCCCATCATCATGGCGCCGAGGCGCGCGGGAGCGAGCTTGGTCACCATCGACAAGCCGATCGGCGACAGCATCAGTTCGCCGAGTGTATGCAGCAGGTAGGCGCACGCGAGCCATTGCGGGCCGACCTTGCCAATCATGTCGGCGCGTTCCTGCGCGACGGCCATCACGATAAAGCCGAGGCCCAGGACGATCATGCCGAGGCCTTGCTTGGCGGGGTCGGACACCGCATACCGCGACCGGTCGAGTCGGGTCCACAGAGCGGCGAATAGTGGGGCCAAGGCGACGATCGCCAGCGGGTTGATCGCTTGGAAATAGGACGCCGGCATCTCCCAGCCGAAGAGCAACCGCTGCGTCTGCTTGTCGGCGAACAGGTTCATCGTGCCACCGGCTTGCTCGAAGCCCATCCAGAACGTGACGACGAAGACGGCGACAATGCCGATGACAAACATCGAGTGCCAATCTTCGCGCGTGAGCAGCGTGACGTTGGAATTCCGCTGACCGAAGAGACGCGGTGCAAAACCGGCCGCCGCGCATACTCCCAGGCCGATGGCAAGCTTCGCAAGGAGCGGCAACGGTGGCCACCAAGCGCTCATCCAGCGCCAGGCGAGCATCGCGATCAGCACCAGCGGAATCGCCGATAAACTCAAAGCCAGTATGTGCATCCAGCCGGCGGCCTTGAGCCGGGTCTGGTCGGATTTGAACCCGGCGCTGCCGAGCGTGTACTGACCGCGCAGAAATACGAAAAGTCCGATGGCCATGCCGAATCCGGCCGACATAAAACCCCAGTGCCAGCCGATTTTTTCGCCGAGCGTCCCGGCGACCAATGGGGCAAAAAACGCACCCAGATTAATCCCCATGTAAAAGATCGTGAACCCGCCGTCGCGGCGTGGATCGTGCTCACGATACAACGTGCCGAGCAGTGTTGAGATGTTCGGCTTGAAGAAGCCGTTGCCGACGATCAGGAGTCCCAACGCCAAGTTCAACAACGACGGCACGGCCATCGCAAAGTGGCCGAACATCATCGTGAAACCGCCGATGAGGATCGCCTTGCGCAGGCCCAGATAACGGTCGGCCAGGTAGCCGCCGAGGATGGGGGTTAGGTATACGAGTCCGGTGTAGACCGCATAAACTTCGAGCGCGTCCTCCCGCTGGTAACCGACCGCATTCACGAGATACAAGACGAGCAGCGCCCGCATACCGTAATAGCTGAAGCGCTCCCACATTTCGGTGAAGAACAGCACCGGCAGAGCGGCGGGATGGCGTTCGTCGGGGGCGGCAGCCGATGGAGCGATGTGGGGCATACGAGCCTCGTGGTCTGAAGCCGGAAAGTGTGTGCGAAGATTAACTTTAACGGATGATTTAGGGTATAAATTCCTAAAAGTTAGGCCAAGTTAAGCCGCAGAAATGCGAGAGGCTACCGCATGAAGACAGTTACGCTGCCGTCGGGTGAGCGCGTGCCGGCTTTCGGCCAGGGGACTTGGAAAATGGGGGAGGACCGGACAATCCGCGCGGAGGAGATCGCAACGCTCAGACTCGGTTTGGACCTCGGCCTCACTCTCATCGATACCGCCGAGATGTATGGCGAGGGCCGCGCCGAGGAGCTGATCGCGGAGGCGATCGGGGACAGACGCGACGAGGCGTTCTTGGTGAGCAAGGTCTATCCGCATAATGCATCGCGCCAGGGCGCCGTCGCCGCCTGCGAGCGCAGCCTGCGCCGTCTTCGTACAGACCGGCTCGATCTTTATCTGTTGCATTGGCGTGGCGATGTGCCGCTCGCCGAGACGATGGAGGCCTGCATGACGTTGCAGCGGGCCGGCAAGATCCGCAATTACGGTATCAGCAACCTAGAACTCTCGGACATGCAAGAGCTGTGGTTGATTCCCGGCGGCCCGGCCGTCGCGACCAACCAGCTGCTCTACAACCTCGCGCGCCGCGGCATTGAATGGGATTTGCTGCCGTGGTTGCGCGAGCGGCGCATTCCGGCGATGGCGTATTCGCCGATCGAGCAGGCCAAGCTCGTTCGCAACCCAAAGCTCGCCGAATTTGCGCGGCGTCACGGCATGACACCGGCGCAGGCGGCGCTCGCCTGGCTGCTCATCAATGACGACGTCATTGTCATTCCGAAGACCGGCCACCGCGAGCGGCTGAAGGAGAATCTCGGCGCGCTCGATCACCGGCTAACGACGGCGCAGCTTGCCGAGCTTGATCGGTTGTTCCCGCCGCCGGCGGGCCCGCGTCCACTGGAGATGATCTGATTCGAAGTGTGAGGTACCGAATAAATTATCGGGGTAAAATTTTATTTTTGAAAGGCGAGGATAGGGCGATTTCCCAACCCCATCTTCGCGAACCGAAAACGCCGCACCCGAAGGCATGCCTGCGTGTGTTCAGCGTTCCGGCAGTGGAATAAATTCCGTTTCGCCTGGCACGGACGGGAAGCGTTGCGCGCGCCAGCAAATCTTTGCTTCTTCAATCAATTCTTTCGAGCTGGCGACGAAGTTCCACCAGATAAAGCGGTCGCCGTCCATGCGCGCCCCACCGATCAGCATCACACGCGCTCTGGTGGTGGCACGGATCGCAACGGTTTTGCTCTGCACGATGGTAGCAAGATGGCGCATCGGGATCGGTTGATCGGCGACGGTCACCTCGCCCTCGACCACGTAGACGCCACGTTCCTCGTGTTCGGGCGGCAGATCGAGACGGGCGCCAGGGTCCATTTCGACAGTGACGTAAAACATATCGGAAAACGCCGGCGTCGGTGCCTTTTCGCCGAAGGCCGTACCGACGATGAGAAACATTTCGATCCCCGTCTCTGTCATGTGAGGAAGTACGTTCTTCGGGTGGTGACTGAAACCGGGTTCGATCTGTTCGTTTATCTTCGGCAGCGCCGCCCACGTTTGAATGCCGTGCGTGCGCGCGCCCGCGGCGCGATCTTCAGAAGGTGTGCGTTCGGAGTGCACTATGCCGCGCCCGGCGGTCATCCAGTTAACGTCACCGGGGGTTATTCGCTGGACGGTGCCGAGACTGTCTCAATGTTCGAGCCCGCCTGCGAATAGGTAGGTGACAGTCGCGAGCCCGATATGCGGATGCGGCCGCACGTCCACGCCGCGCCCAGGGGCAAATGTGGCGGGTCCCATGTGGTCGAAGAAAATAAACGGTCCCACCATCTTTTGCGGTCGTGCGGGCAGCACCCGGTGCACCTCGAATCCGCCAAGATCGTGAGTGTGGGGCGCGAGCAGGACGAGTAAATCGGAAGTCATGAATTCACCTCGTAACCGCGAGCGGAAGTTCACTTCTACCAGCGAAGTAGACACCTCGGGGATGAAACAGATCAACAAACCGTGGATGGCGGCATGGGATCGACGGAGCTGGGTCCTTGGACACACCCGGAAACATGGGGTCTGGCGATCTGGCTCGACCACCCCCAAACCCTCAAAAAGAGCCAAAATCGCTTGACACTCATGGGGACCAACCCTAAAATCGCGCCCCTCAATCAGGCCGGGTTTCCGCCGGCCTGATTTGTTGTTTGAAGAGGTAACAGGCCGCCGACAAAGGCCGCTGCCCCGGGAGAGGACCGTCGTCAAAATAAGGTATTGACGAGTCCCCGGCAGCCCCGGTCGTCCCACCTCAAAAAATAATTTTTCTGAAGCCCCGCTTTTTGCGTGGGTGATGTAGAACAGCCCTGCTCCGGCGGGGTCATGTTCGACGGAGCGTCGAGTGCCGACAGTTAATCAGCTGGTGCGCAAGTCGCGAGTGCGGGCGACCAGCAAGAGCAAGGTACCGGCCCTCGAGGCCTGCCCGCAAAAGCGGGGCGTGT
>JBGPGJ010000185.1:0-4837 GCA_041483795.1 Sulfurifustaceae bacterium | reverse complement strand
GGTGGGGTTTGTCCGGTGCGAATCCAAGATATGATCGCCTTGACTGTCTTGATCTCCATTCCGACGAAGCCGTGTTCCATGAACGCCCCGCAAGAATCGCCGCGCTTGCCCTGGGCGCCGGTAACCGTTACCAACGGCGATTGCGTTTCGCTGGCGTAGTTCTGCACCTGCCAGTACGGCGTAAACTTGCAGGGATCGTGCTTGTGGTGCACCCAGAGCACCGGAACCGATATCTTCTTGACGTCCGATGCCTGCACGCCGCGCCCCGCATAACTCGAATTGACGAGCGACGACGTAAGCACAACGCGTTTGATTCTCGCAGACAACATCCGCCCCGCGTGGGCGGCGCTGACTGAGCCCTCGCTCGTGCCGATAAAAGTCCATTCCATCTGACCGTAGCGTTTCGAAACCGCATCGAGCACACCATTGATATCCTCGCCATAGCGCTCGGACTCGCGGAACGAATGCGGAAAATCGCGTTGGTGGTCGCTCGGTGCATCGACCACAACGGTTAGGACATCATCGGCGAGAAAATGCCGCCGTGCCCGAATCAGGAAATTGCCGCCCAGTTTGTCTATCTTTACCTGGCCGTCTTCCATGCGGAGATTGCCGTAGCCGGGGCTGCCCGGAAATAGCGCGATCGCGTGCGTAAACTTCGAGGCTCCGGGCTTATAAGTGATCAGCGCCGCAATGCTCCGGCCCTCGAGCGGAACGACGATGATCTCGTTGAACAACGCGGCGTTTGGGTCCTCCTGCGCCCACGCCTGCGGGAGCGGAGACCAGCATAAAACCACCGACAGGATAAATATCTCCAACCAACGCTTGCGCATGGAGCGATACGAAGATCGGGTAATGTGCGGACCCTCTGGGGCGTTTGAGCGCCATTCTGTATTTTCGGCCATGCGCTCAGACCTTGATCATCGTCATGACGCCCTTGGGGAATATCTCCTCGGGCTTGGCGTGACGGTGGGCGATGCCCTGCTCGTAGGTGTAGCGGAGCATTTGCTCAATCGTCGGACGGTTCTCCTCGATGCCGAACGGGAACGGATCGCCGTCGAACATGTCGCGCATTCTGCGAGCGTAGGTCGGCAGCCACGGCAGCGGATAGCGCGAGACGGCCGGGTCGTACAGGCGCTCGAGGCTGCGGCGCTTGGATTCGAGGAAGGCGTTGTATAGATTGCGCGCGATCCACGGATCGTCGTCCAGGATATGCTTTCGCATTGCGATGATATGCATGATCGGCCAGACTTTGGTCCGCGCGTAGTATTTCTCCTCCATCTCGAGGGCGTTCGGGAACAAACGGACCACGTCCGGGTGCCCCTGCAGGAAACAGTTAGGCGGGCGCGCGATGATGGCGCAGTCGAGCTCGCCGCTCGCGAGCATTTCGCTTAACGATTTGTCGGCGATACGCGTCAGCTTCAGCCCCTTGGGCAGGTCGAGTTCAACCTTTTCGACCCGGCCGGCCTCGTTGGCGCCGGCCTGGACCCAGTGGATGTCCTGCAGCTTGATGCCGAATTCGTCGCCGAGCCAGCCGCGCATATAGACCGCGGCCGAGTGCGCCCATTCGGGCGAACCGACCTTCTTGCCCTTGAGATCCTTGGCCGTCTCGATTTTGCTCTTCTTGTTCACATAGAACGAAGAGAACCGGAACAGGCGCGAGCACACCACCGGAAGCCCGATGATGTCGGTGTTTTCCCGCGTCACCTGGGCGATGAACTTGGCAAAGGAAAGCTCGGACACTTCCCATTCGCGATTGAAGGTGAAGCGCGCAAAGATTTCGTGGTGCCCGAGCGTTAGCCAGTTGTGATCGATACCTTCGGCTTGGACCGTGCCGAGGCGAAAATCGCGAAAGTGGTCGTAGTCGGTGGTTGCGATAGTGAGCTTCACGCGCCTCATTGATTTCCCCCGGTAAGTTGATATTTTTCGCTGCTTGCTCGGGCGGGACTTTAACATGGGCCGCCCCGGCACTAGAAGTTACGGTTTGGCGGGCGGCCCCGGCGTTTCCCGTGCGCGTGTCGCGCCGTAACCAATCAGGCCGATCAAATGGCATCATACGACCTCGTCGAGTATGGTATCGATGGATCGCTCTGTCGCGCTTTCTATTGCGCTTTGGAATTTCCGAGGGACTGAATTCGCTCAATGTCAAAATCACTTAAGATCATCCTCTTCTCCGTCAGTGGGTTCGTTGGGCTCCTTGTCCTCGTCGCGGTGGCGCTACTTCTTTTTGTGGACGTCAATGCCCACAAGCCCCGGTTGGAAGCTGCCGCGTCTGAAGCCTTGGGGATGGAAGTCAGAGTCGGTGGCCGGCTCGGGCTCAGCTTTTTCCCAGGCGTGCACGTCACACTGGATGACGTGCACATCCGCAACCGGGGGACGGACATCGCCTCAGCGAAGCAGGCCAGATTGGGGATCGATCTCCTCCCCCTGCTCTACAACGAAGTCCGGTTCGGGACGATCGCGCTGAAACGCCTCACGATCTTCATCGAGCGCGACCGCGACGGTAAGTTCAACTTCGAAAAACCGGACGACGCCAAAGGAACCTTGCCCGTCCTGGACGTGGCGAAGGTTTCTGTCTCGGATGGAACCCTCCTCTACGCGGACAAACAATCCGACGTAGGATTCGAGGCTGGCGACTGCAATCTGGCCATGCGCCGCCTGCGACTCTCGGGCGGGGAAAGCCCGGAGTTCTTGAAGAACCTTTCTTTCACGGCGGACCTCACCTGCGGGGAGGGCCGGACAAAAGACTTCGCGGTGTCTGACGTGAAATTCTCAGTCGCCGCGAAGGACGGAGTCTACGATCTCAAGCCGGTTTCGATGCGTGCCTTCGGCGGGCAAGGGTCGGGGAGCATGCGGGCGGACTTTTCGGGCGCTGTCCCCCTTTACCACGTCAGCTACACCCTGTCGCAGTTCCACATCGAGGAGTTCTTCAAAACCCTGTCGCCGAAGAAAGTCGCGGAAGGGACGATGGATTTTTCCACGAACCTGTCGATGCAGGGAAAGACCGCGAACGAGATGAAACGGACCGCGGACGGAGAGATCTCCCTTCGGGGTGAGAATCTCACGCTCGACGGCACCGACCTCGACGCGGAGTTCTCCCGATATGAGTCCAGCCAGAACTTCAACCTCGTGGACTTGGGCGCCTTCTTTTACGCCGGGCCTTTCGGCTTGGCGGTCACGAAGGGGTACAACTTTGCGAGCATCTTCCAGGAATCGGGAGGCAGCAGCGGGATCCGAACGCTCGTCTCCGACTGGAAGGTCGAGCGCGGCGTGGCGCAAGCGAAGGACGTGGCCATGGCGACGAACGCGAACCGGATCGCCCTCCAAGGAAGACTCGATTTCGTCAACGAGCGGTTCGATAACGTAACCGTGGCGCTGATCGACGCAACGGGGTGCACCAAGGTGCGGCAGAAGATCCTCGGCCCCTTTCAGAAACCGGTGGTGGAGCAGCCGAGCATCCTGATGTCCCTCGCAGGACCGGCGCTTAAGTTGCTCAAGAAAGGGAGGGATCTCTTCCCTGGCGGACAGTGCGAAGTGTTCTACACTGGCTCCGTAGCACCGGCGCCGCCGAAATAAATCGAATCGCCTTCGACAATTAAACACCCGATCATGAAGCGCTATAGTGGTTGGAGTGATTGTCGGATAGGCAGTACGCAAGAGTCGCTGCGCGGGTCCCTTTCTAGTTAAAGAGGCATGGATGAGCATAACGTTTTACCACGGTTCCGGGTCCCCTTATGCCTGGCGGGTATGGCTGGCGCTTGAACACGAGCAATTGCCCCATGGAGATGGCGACAAACGCAACCGCGTCACGTTCCTGATGAGAAATAATTTATGAACCGCGACATTCTTAGCGAAGCGCAGGTCCACCCATCAATCCGCGCAAAGATCGCGGACCATAACGCAGACATTCCCCACGAGTCGCTGGGTGGACTGCCGCCAAGTCTTTTCCCGCAACGACGGTTAACCGCTGGAAGTTCTACTGCTGAGGTGTCTACTTGACGGGCGAGCTTACAAAGCAATCGACGGTCCCGCTGCGTACACCGCTTTTCCGCGGCGCGCGGCGTTTGCGCATCGCCCTGGTCGGCATGCCCAACGCCGGTAAGAGCACGCTGTTCAACGCCGTGTCGAGCACCGCGCCGCACACCGGCAAGCTGGTCGGCACGCAGCGCGCCTACGGCGAGTGCACCGTCCAGATCGGCCTCGACGAGGCGAGCGTGATCGACCTGCCGAGCATCCACTCGCTGCACCATGCGGCGCAGGACGACGTGGTAGCGCTGAAGTACCTTCTCTGGGGCGACGAGCGCCCGCCGGTATCGGCGCACGAGGCCGATGCCCCGCCCGCGCCTTTCGCTCCGCCGGAGCTGATCATCCAAGTGGTCGATGCCACGAGCCTCGAGAGCCATCTGGAGCCCACGCTGGAACTTGCCCAGCTTGGCCGGCCCATGGTGATCGCGCTGAACATGATGGACCAGGCCTGGGAGAAGGGGCTGCATATCAACGTCAAGGCCCTGAGCCAGCTGTTGGGCATGCCGGTGGTATCGACCGTGGCAACGATGGGCCACGGCATCTCGGCGCTGTTCGCCGCCGCGATGGATGCGATGCGCGAGGCCGCATGTCCGCTGCCGCAGCCGCCGAGCCAACACATCTTTGCCAGTCTCCAGCTATTGAGCCAGGCGCTGCACCTGCCGGAGATTGCAGCGGCATTCCGCGTGCCGCACGCCCTGCTGCTGATGCAGTTTGCGGCGGGTGACGAGTTTTTCGAGGATGAACTGCGCCAACATTTTCCGCAACTGCTGCCGGAGCTGGTGCGCCTACGCGGCGAAGCTGAACAGACGCTTCC
>JBGPGJ010000184.1:0-4872 GCA_041483795.1 Sulfurifustaceae bacterium | reverse complement strand
GGTCGAACTTGAGTTGGAGAATTTTCAGATAAGCATCCGCGCCGTTCGGCAGTCGAGACTCGCCATAGTAATACGTCCACTCCTCGAAGCGTTCGCCGTTCGTATCCACGATAATGCCCGTGCCCACGGGAGCGCCGAGCCAACCGCGTACTTGCGTCTGCGTTGTCTTGCTGCGCTCGACGTTGGACTCGAAGGCACGCAAGTCGAAGTCGCGACCGACACGCATCACGCCGCAGGCGCTAAGGGTCGTCGCCAACGCAACCAACAACGGGATCATCCATTTACGCACGAAAAACCTCCACAATTAGCGCCCTACCTCCCCCTCTTCCAAGGGAGTGAGTCGTCACACGCTACACGTGTCTTGTTTAACTCGGTTTGATCGGAATGTACAACCTCCCACCGCGGCGAATGACAAGCAATAGTACTCCATCGTTCTTACCGAGTTTCTCGGCTACCTTACGGTAATCATTGACGTTGCGCACGGGCTTGCGGTTGATCTCGACGACGACATCGCCTTCCTCAATTCCGGCCTCACCAGCGGCGCTACCGTCGGCAATACCGGCGACCACCACACCCGCCGTTCCCGGCGGCAAGCCGAGCTGACGCGCGATCTCGGCGTTGAGATTACGCACCTCGAGTCCGGCCAGAGCGCTGTCTTTGCCTTCCTCGCCGGCGCTTTCGTTGCCAGCGCGTTGTACATCCTTGGGCTGCTCGGTGACCTTGACCTCTACGGTCTGAGCTTTCTTATCGCGCAGCAGTTCCACCTTGACCGTCTTGCCGACGGATGTCGCGGCGACAACATTGCGCAGCATGGCTGGACTGTCGATGGCCTTGCCGTTGAAGGACGTGATGATGTCGCCGTTTTTGATACCGGCCGCGATCGCCGGGCTGTCGGCGATGACCTCGTTCACGAGCGCGCCGCGCGACTCCTTAAGGCCGAACTGCTTGGCAATCTCCGGCGTCACCGGCTGAATCGAAACACCGAGCCAACCGCGCACCACCTTGCCGTTCTTGATCAGGCTCTGCATCACCGTGCGCGTCATATTGGCCGGCACGGCGAAACCGATGCCCATGTAACCACCCGAGCGCGAGAAGATGGCGGTGTTAATGCCCACCAGTTCGCCGCGGGCGTTCACCAATGCACCGCCCGAGTTGCCGGGGTTGATGGCGGCATCGGTTTGAATAAAGTCTTCGTAATCGGCGATGCCGACATTGGCGCGCCCAACCGCGCTCACGATACCCATGGTGACGGTCTGATTGAGACCGAAGGGATTGCCGATGGCGAGCACGTATTCGCCCACCTCAAGCTTGTCCGAATCGCCCCACGGGATCGTCGGCAGGTCCTTGCCCTCAATCTTGATCACCGCGACATCGCTCTTCGGATCGGCGCCGATCACCTTGCCTTTGAATTCGCGCTTGTCCGAGAGCAACACCTTGATCTCATCGGCCTTGGCCACGACGTGGTTATTCGTGACGATATAGCCGTCGTTGGAAACAATGACGCCCGAACCGAGACTGTTTTCGCGCCGGTCACGCGGGATCTGGAAGTGCCGGAAGAACTCTTCGCCGAAGAACTGCCGGAAAAACGGGTCGTCCATAAACGGCTGTATGTCCCCGCCCTGCGCACCTTTCACCACACGCGTAGTCGAAACGTTGACCACCGCCGGCATGACCGCCTTTACCACCGGCACAAAATTCGGCGCCGCCACGCCACTCGCGATAGGCGCCGGAGCCTCCTGCGGGGCACTGTTGGCGACGGGACTCCAGTCGTAACGTGCGCTGATACCGATCCCGGCCGCCACGCCGACGATCAGAAACGCCCCGGCAATCACCCCGACTTTGAACGAACGGCGATCTAAATTCATACCACTCCTCCCGCAGAAGAATCTATTAACGATACACGTGCATGGATGCACAAAAAGCAAGAAAGTTCACTCGCTGCTCGCGTGGCGCGGCGCACCGGCCTTCTTTTGCGTTTCGGCGCGCTTGCGAAATACGATCTCGGAACCCACGACATCGGCCACAATGGCGTCCTTCGGACCGAATTTGCCGGCAAGAATTTCCTGCGCCAGCGGGTTTTCGATTTCACTCTGGATGGCGCGCTTGAGCGGGCGCGCGCCGTAGACCGGGTCGAACCCCACCGCGGCGAGCCGATCCAGCGCCTTGGGCGTGAGGTCAAGCTCCATCTCGCGTGCCCGCAGCCGCTCGCGCAAGTACTGCACCTGCACCTCGGCGATGCGGCGCAACTGCTCGCGCCCGAGCGAGTGGAACACCACGATATCGTCAATGCGGTTGATGAACTCCGGCCGGAAGTGGCCGCGCACGATTTCCATTACCGCGTCTTTCATGCGTTCGTAATTTTGTTCTGTCGCTCCCGGCATCCTGCCTCCCACGACACTTGTACGTCCCTGTACATCGCCGGCCACCATCTCCTGGATCGCAGCCGAACCGAGGTTCGAGGTCATGATAATCACCGTGTTGCGAAAATCCACGGTGTGGCCCTGGCCGTCGGTGAGGCGTCCGTCGTCGAGCACCTGCAACAGTACATTAAACACGTCCGGATGCGCCTTTTCGACTTCGTCCAGCAGAATCACGGAGTACGGCTTGCGCCGTACGGATTCAGTGAGCTGGCCGCCTTCTTCGTAACCGACGTAGCCAGGCGGCGCGCCAATCAACCGCGCCACCGCGTGCTTCTCCATGTACTCCGACATGTCGAGCCGCACCATCGCCTCGTCGGTGTCGAACAGAAACGCCGCCAGTGCTTTGGAGAGTTCGGTCTTACCGACGCCCGTCGGCCCAAGGAACAGGAACGAACCGTACGGCCGGCGTGGATCGGATAACCCGGCACGCGAACGGCGGATGGCATTCGACACCACGCGAATCGCCTCGTCCTGACCGACCACACGCCGGTGCAGTTCGGCCTCCATGCGCAACAACTTCTCGCGTTCGCCCTGCATCATCTTGGACACCGGAATTCCGGTCCAGCGCGAGACCACCTCGGCGATCTCGTTTTCCGTCACCGCATTGCGCAGCAGTTTGTTTTTATTTTCCCGGCCTTCCTGCGCTTGGGCTTGCGCCAATCGCTTTTCCAGATCCGGGATGCGCCCGTACTGAAGCTCGGACAAGCGCGCCAGGTCGCCCGCGCGCCGCGCGGTCTCCATCTCCTGACGCACGCGCTCGAATTCCTCTTTGATGTGTTGCGCGCCTTGCACGGCGGCTTTCTCCGCCTTCCATATCTCGTCCAGGTCGGCGTATTCCCTTTCGAGCTTTTTGATTGCATCCTCGAGCACGGCCAGTCGCTTCTTCGAGGCCTCGTCGGATTCCTTCTTCAGCGCTTCGCGCTCGATCTTGAGCTGAATCAGCCGGCGATCCAGCCTATCCATCGCTTCCGGTTTGGAATCGATTTCCATGCGAATCCGCGACGCCGCTTCGTCCACCAGGTCAATCGCCTTGTCGGGCAATTGACGGTTGGTAATGTAGCGATGCGACAACGTGGCGGCCGCGACGATCGCCGGATCGGTGATGTCCACACCATGATGGACTTCATATTTTTCTTTCAGACCGCGCAAAATGGCGATAGTGTCCTCGACGCTCGGCTCATCCACCATGACCTGTTGAAAGCGACGCTCCAACGCAGCGTCTTTCTCGATATACTTGCGATATTCATCGAGCGTGGTGGCGCCGACACAGTGCAGCTCGCCTCTCGCGAGCGCGGGCTTTAACATGTTGCCGGCGTCCATCGCGCCCTCGGCTCGGCCTGCGCCGACCACGGTGTGCAACTCGTCAATGAACAGAACGATATTGCCTTCCTGCTTGGCGATGTCCTTGAGCACCGCCTTGAGGCGCTCCTCGAACTCGCCGCGGAACTTGGCACCGGCAATGAGCGCACCCATGTCGAGTGCGAGCAAGCGCTTGCCCTTCAGCCCTTCCGGTACCTCGCCGTTGACAATTCGCTGCGCGAGTCCTTCGACAATCGCGGTCTTGCCGACGCCGGGCTCGCCGATCAGAACCGGGTTATTCTTGGTACGACGTTGCAGGATTTGTATGACGCGCCGGATCTCTTCGTCGCGCCCGATGACCGGATCGAGTTTACCCTGCTCGGCCCGCTCGGTGAGATCGATAGTATATTTTTCCAACGCCTGACGTTGTTCCTCGGCGTTCTGGTCCTGTACCTTCTGACCGCCGCGCAATTCGTCAATCGCTTTCTCGATGCCGTTCTTCGACACTCCCGCGGCCTTGAGAATGCCCCCGAGTTCACCCGCATCCTCCAATGCGGCGAGGATAAACAGCTCGCTTGAGATGTACTGATCGCCACGTTTCTGTGCGTACTTGTCGGTGAGGTTCAGCAGTTTGGCGAGATCGTTCGAGACGTGCACCTCGCCGCCGGCGCCTTCAATCCGCGACAGACGATCGAGCGCCTGATTGAGCTTGGAGCGCAGCGCGTTGACGTTGACGTCACCTCTGACGAGCAGCGGGCGAATGGCGCCGCCCTCCTGATCGAGCAGCGCGACCAGCACGTGTACCGGCTCGATGAACTGGTGATCGCGCCCGAGCGCAAGGCTTTGCGCCTCGGCAAGCGCCATCTGGAACTTACTGGTCATCTTATCCATGCGCATGAACGGCTCACCCCGCAAAGCTTATTTTGCCACTAAAATTGGGGAGCATTCGTGGTATTTCAAGGCCGATATGTACAGCGTTCGCGGTCGGAATACCGCAGTCAGTCAGTATCCGCCGGGATCGCCAGCGTATGCGCAAGTTTTTCCAGGCATCCGACGCTTTCGTGTGGGCCGCAGTGTATCTGCGCAAATGTCCGTACGCGCGCCCGCGAGCGTAGGAATACGGCAGCCACGGTGAGCCCTTGGCCGCGTACCC
>JBGPGJ010000183.1:0-4885 GCA_041483795.1 Sulfurifustaceae bacterium | reverse complement strand
CGAAAAGGCCATTCCGACTATTCCGCCGAACGCGATCATGCCATTCCTGACCTTTCCGTTGGCGGTCGGGGAGAACGACCTCGAGAAAGCCGGATACATCACCACCGGCCTGGACGACCGCATCGCGCTCGGCGATCACAGCGAGTTCTACGCTCGCGGCGTGAAAGGCGAGGATGAGTACTATCATCTTTTCCGCGTCGGCAAGCCGATCAGGAATCCCGATACCGGCGAACTTCTGGCTTACGAAGCGATCTATCTCGGCGACGCGAAAAAACTTGAGCCCGGCGATCCAGCCAAGTTTGTGGTCACGAGCGTCAAGCAGGAAATCCAGCCTACCGACCGATTGCTGGTGGCACCGCCGCGCGCTCCTCTGCCTTATTATTATCCGTCAGCGCCCAACCGACAGGTGAGCGGGCGCATCGTCTCGGCGCTCAACGCCGTGGCCGAGATCGGCAGTTACGGCATCGTTACGCTCACGCTTGGCAAGCGCGACGGCATCGAGGAGGGCCATGTACTACGTGTCATGCGCCGCGCCGGTACACACAGCGATCCGATCACGGGTGACCGATACAAATTGCCGGACGAGGAATCCGCGCTGGTGATGGTGTTCCGCGTCTACGACAAGGTGAGTTACGCGCTGGTCATGCGCGCTACGCGCCCGGTGCACATCCTCGACGCTGTAGTGACGCCCTGAACTACGTTCAGGGGGTCAGGACGTCGCTTCCCGTGCCGCTGCGCGCCGATTCCCCCGAGTTGGGATGGTGGTTGACGTTGCTTCACCTGCCGCAGGGAGGGGGTCGCACGCGTGTGGATCTGCTCGAGGCCTTCAGTTCGATCGACACGCTTTTTGCCGCCTCGGGCGCTCAACTTGAGCGCTTGCTTCCCGGCAAACCTGAGGCCGTCGCCGCCGTTCTTAACGACCCCGACGCGGGCCGCCTCGAGTCGACGCGACAGTGGCTCGGGCAAGACTCGGCGCGCCATCTCGTGGTTTGGACAGACGCGGATTTCCCGCCGCTGCTGCGCGAGATTCCTGATCCTCCCATCGCCCTTTATGTGCTTGGCGATCGCGCCGCGCTCGCGCGTCCGCAGCTCGCCATCGTCGGCTCACGCAACCCCACGCCTGCCGGTAACGAGAATGCCCGCGCTTTTGCCCGCGCGCTCGCGCAAGCGGGACTGACTATCACGAGCGGCCTCGCGCTCGGGATTGACGGCGCTGCGCACCGCGGCGCGCTCGAAGTCGGTGGCGTCACGATCGCGGTCTGCGGTACCGGGCTCGATCGCGTCTATCCCGCGCGCCACCGCGACCTTGCGCGCGCGCTCGCAAAAAGCGGCGCGCTGGTGTCGGAATTCGCGCTCGGCGCGCCACCGCGACCGGAACACTTCCCGATCCGCAACCGTTTGATCAGTGGACTGGCGCTCGGCACGCTCGTGGTCGAGGCCGCGCTTGAAAGCGGCTCGCTCATCACCGCGCGCCTGGCGCTCGAGCAGGGCCGTGAAGTCTTCGCGATTCCCGGTTCGATCCACGCGCCGCAATCGCGCGGCTGTCACGCGCTGATCCGTCAGGGCGCGAAGCTGGTTGAAAACGCCGCCGACGTGCTCGAAGAACTCGGCGCACTCGCGCAATTCGTGCAAGCGGGTGCTGCTACACCGGCAGCAACGACCAGCGCTGTCTTGCCCGCCGTTGCCGTGCACTTGCTCGATTGTCTTGGGTACGATCCGGCGACGCTCGATACGCTCGTCGAGCGCAGCGGATTGACGGCCGATGCCATTTCCTCCATGCTTGGGACGCTCGAGATCGAAGGACTCGTAGCCACCATGCCCGGTGGCCGGTATCAAAGATTGCCGTGACACCATTGCCGTAGGAAAGTATCGGAAGGGTCCGAACGCAAGTGAAAGAAAACGTCCTGGATGTGTTGATGTATTTGTTCGAGAACTATGTGGATGAAGGTCCGCATTTTCCTCCCGATCGGGAGGTGCTCGCCTCGGAACTGGCCGAGGCCGGTTTTGCCCGCGGTGAAATTTCAAAGGCATTTTTCTGGCTCGAAGGGTTGTCCCAGGCGCGTGATTGGGGCGCGGAACTGCTGTCCATCGGTCGCGGCGGAATGCGCCACTACCACCCCGCGGAGCGCAAGAAGCTCGATGAAAAGTGCCGCGGTTTCCTGCACGCGATGGAATCCGCCGGCGCGCTCGATGCCGCCACGCGCGAGCTGGTGCTCGAGCGGGTCATGGCGCTCGAGATCGAGGAAATCTCGCTCGAACAACTTAAGTGGGTGATGGGGATGGTATTGTTCCATCAACCCGGCCAGGAGTACGCCCACCGTTTTCTCGAAGACGTGGTGTTCGAAGAAAGACAGGAATATTTACATTGAATTGGCCGGTGCCCGGCGCGTACTCGACGCTGGCTCTAGCGCCCCCAAACTTGACAACCCCCCCAAGTTGTCCCCAAAAATTTTAATAGACTGGACGCCTGCTCGCGTCGAGAGCCAAACTTTCTCGCAACGATGTCGAAAAATCTGATTGTCGTCGAATCGCCCGCCAAGGCGAAGACCATGACCAAATACCTGGGCAAGGACTTCTCCTGCCTGGCTTCCTACGGTCACGTACGCGACCTCGTCCCCAAGCAGGGCGCGGTGGATACGGACAACGACTTCGCGATGAAGTACGAATTGATCGAGAAGAACAAAAAACACGTGGACGCGATCGCCAAGGCGGTGAAAGACGCCGACGCGCTGTACCTCGCAACCGATCCGGACCGCGAGGGTGAGGCGATTT
Organism: Sulfurifustaceae bacterium; assembly: GCA_041483795.1. Classification (GTDB taxonomy): domain Bacteria; phylum Pseudomonadota; class Gammaproteobacteria; order Acidiferrobacterales; family Sulfurifustaceae; genus JAHFQD01. Next base: position 2,113 of record JBGPGJ010000183.1, on the reverse strand, counting down.
CCTGGCATCTGCACGAGATCCTGAAAGAGCGCAACGTGCTCGGCAACAAGCCTGTGCACCGCGTCGAGTTCTTCGAGATCACCAAAACCGCGATTCAAGCGGCGATCCAGCAACCGCGCGCACTCGCGGAAAACCTCATCAACGCACAACAGGCGCGTCGGGCGCTCGATTACCTGGTCGGCTTCAATCTGTCGCCGTTGCTGTGGAAAAAAGTGCGCCGCGGCCTGTCGGCCGGGCGCGTCCAAAGCCCGGCACTGCGGCTAATCGTCGAGCGCGAGGAGGAAATCGAGCGCTTCAAGGTGCGCGAGTACTGGACCATCGAGGCCGACTGTAGCGCGCATGGAAAGAGCTTCGGCGCCAAGCTGACGCATTACCGCGGCGACAAGCTCGAGCAGTTCACGATCGACAACACCCCGCAGGCGACCGAGGTCGAGGCCGCGATCCAGGAGGCTGCGCAGGGCAAGTTGCGCGTCGGTGCGGTCGAGAAGAAACAGCGCCGGCGTAACCCGGCGCCGCCGTTTACCACCTCCACGCTGCAGCAGGAGGCCGCGCGCAAGCTCGGTTTCTCGGCCCAACGCACCATGCGCACGGCGCAGCAGTTGTACGAAGGCATCGATATCGGCGGCGAGACCGTCGGTCTTATCAGCTACATGCGTACCGACGCGGTCAATTTGGCCAACGAGGCTGTGGCCGAGATTCGCGATGTAATCGTCAAGCGCTTCGGTACCGACAATCTGCCGCCCGAACCGCTGGTGTACAAAACCAAATCGAAGAACGCGCAAGAGGCGCATGAAGCGATTCGTCCGACATCCGCGGCGCGCGCGCCAGACTCGGTGAAGGATCGCCTCACACCCGAGCAGGCCAAACTGTACGAACTTATCTGGAAGCGCACCATCGCCTGCCAGATGGTGCCGGCGGTGCTCGATACCGTATCGGTGGACCTAATCGCCGGCACCGGTGACGTACCGGGACGTACTAATGTCGCGGGAGACAGGGCGTCGGGAGCGACCAATATTTTCCGCGCCAGCGGTTCGACCGTGGTTAAGCCAGGCTTCATGGCGGTGTACCAGGAAGGCACGGATGAGCCGAATCTCGACGAGCAGGACGGCCAGGCGTTGCCGCCGCTCGAGAACGGCGAGGTCGTGGATTTGACGCGGCTGCACAAGGAACAGCATTTCACCGAGCCACCGCCGCGTTTTTCGGAAGCGAGCTTGGTGAAGACGCTTGAGGCCTACGGCATTGGCCGGCCCTCGACTTACGCCAGCATCATCTCCACGCTCGAGAGCCGCGAGTACGTGATTATCGATAAGCGCCGCTTTTTCCCGACCGACGTCGGGCGCGTGGTGAACAAGTTTCTGTCGGAACATTTCCATCACTACGTGGATTACGAGTTCACGGCGCGCATGGAAGACGACCTCGATGCGATCTCGCGTGGCGAGAAGGCCTGGCGGCCAGTATTGAAGGAATTTTGGGACGATTTCAAGGCGCAAGTGAAGTCGAAAGAATCGGTCGAGCGACCGGGTGTGGAGATGATGCAAGAGAACTGTCCGAAATGCGGCAAGCAGCTGGCCAAGCGCCTCGGGCGCAATGGCTATTTCATCGGTTGCACCGGTTACCCCGACTGCGACTACACGCGCAATGTAGACGAAGACGCGGCCTCGGCCGCCGCAGGTCCGCAGATCGTCGAGGGGCGTTTGTGTCCCAAATGCAATTCGAATTTGGTCATTAAGCGCGGGCGCTACGGTAAGTTCATCGGCTGCTCGAATTATCCGAACTGCAAGCACATGGAGCCGCTCGTGAAGCCCGCGGACACCGGCGTGCAGTGCCCGGAGTGCAAGCAAGGTTCGTTGCTCAAGCGCAAGTCACGCTATGGCAAAATCTTTTATTCGTGCTCGCGCTACCCCGATTGCAAGTACGCTTGCTGGAACCCGCCGGTCGCCGACCCCTGTCCCAAGTGCGGCTGGCCGATCCTCACCATCAAGACCACAAAGAAACGTGGTACTGAGAAAGTCTGCCCGCAGAAGGAATGCGGCTTCGCCGAGCCGTACGACGGCGAGGTGCCCGGTGCCGAGCCCCAGGCAGCACAGGGGTGAGGCGGAGTTGTGGGGCGTGG
>JBGPGJ010000182.1:0-4890 GCA_041483795.1 Sulfurifustaceae bacterium | reverse complement strand
GGATCAAAATAGCATTACGAACACAAGCGAGTCAGAGCCTGTATAACAGGATTTCGCGCACACTGTTGAAAGTTGTAAGCACATTGGTAATTTTATCGCCCTGTGTCGCCTCTGGTTCATGGGCATGCGAATCGGGGGTTTTTCTACAGCCTCGTTAGGCAGCACAACACCTTATGCATCCATCAACTAAATCCCGTTTGGTAGCACTACTTGTCGTATTGGCATGTGCCTTTAGCATTGCGCAAGCGGAAACAGAGGACAAGCGGGAGTACTTCATCGATCCCGCGGCCACAACAATTAACGGAATCACCATTACCTCAACAGAAAGCAAGATCATCGGCCGCCTTGGAAAACCGAAATCAGTGGAGAACAGCTACGACGAGCCGATGACTAAGCCGTCGAAAACTCTCCGCTACGACGGCATGAAGATCTATGTCATAGAAGGCAAAATTTATAATTTGTCGTGCACCGGAAAAAAATGTCAAACGGAACGTGGCGTGAAAATTGGTGACAGCAACGCTAAGGTCGTGAAAATCTACGGGCCGGGTAATTCTTACTCGAAAGATACCCTTAGTTACACCTTAAAGGGCACAGATAGTCATTTAATCTTTAAATTTAAGGATGGAATTACGACCGAAATTATGTTCTGGGTTAATTACACATGAAAATGCTGCCTAACACGTCGCTCCACCTGACTCGCGGTGCTAGCGCACCGCTCGCAGGTGAGCTCAAGCGTTGGGCGTCTTGAGGTAATAACGATATGCCAACAGTCAATTTTCCCTCCGGGGCAGTTCACTACGTCGAATCCGGGCAAGGCGTGCCGCTGATCCTGCTCCACGCAAATCCCGGCGACAGCTCGGATTTTGAGGCGGTCATTCCTGCGCTCGCGCAACACTACCGGGTACTCGCCATTGATTGGCCGGGCTATGGTCGGTCCGCAGTGCCTGACCAACTTGAGGTGGTCAGTGCACATTTCTTTTACAACATTCTGCGCGAATTTCTGAAGGCACTGGCTTTGCCCCCTGCACTGTTCATTGGTAATTCTCTAGGCGGTAATGCCGCAGCACGATTGGCGATAGAGTCGCCAGAGTCGGTGCGGGGTTTGGTGCTCGTTTCACCCGGCGGCTTCACGCCTCACAACTTCATCACGCGCGCTTTTTGCAAGTTTCAAGGTAGTCGCTTTGCGTTTTCTCCACGCTTCTTTGCCGGGCGTTATCTGAAACGCAGCACGCCGACGGTAAAGGCCATGTTGGAGCGTGCAGCGACTTCACAGGCCACCGCAGCCCGCATCGCAGTCAATAGGACTGTATGGCGCAGTTTCATCGAGCCAGAGCACGATTTACGCCAATCCGCCAGTTCAATCAAAGCGCCGACGCTTTTGCTCTTTGGCAAACATGATCCCGTCATTCCAGCCAAGAAAGACGGCACCGTCGCCGCCCAGTCCATACGAGGGGCACAGCTTGTCGTCATGTCATCGGGGCACGCCCCCTTTGCGGAGATCCCAGAGGCGTTCTTGGCAGAGGTGCTTCCTTTCTTGGCACGCTGCATGAGCGCCCAACCAGGTGCTCAACCGGACGCGCAAAAGCAGTGCGCCGGTTAGCTTTGCGTTGAGACTGTAGGAAAACTCTTTTTTTGGTCAGTTTTTGGAGGCAAAAGAAGGAACGTGAAATCGCGGACTGGGAATAATTTTCAGCGCCAAGTGCGCCCGAGCCTTGGTCGTGCGTCGTTGCGGACAACGTGGCGAAGTGCGAACCCTCGGTGCCTTATTTTGCCTTAGATCGCCTCTGCTTCAAGAGTATTGACGCAGAGGGGTTTTTCTACAGACTCGTTAGGTCTGATGGAGATCACGCGAAGGAAAATTCCAATGACGCTCATCTTGAACAACGAAGAAATTGAGCAGGCGCTCAACGTAAAAGATTGCCTCGATGTGATGGAAGAAACATACCGCGAGTTGGCGAGCTGCCAGGCGGTCAACCGCCCCGTCACTCACTCGTATCTTCCCCACTCCTTGGCCCAGACCACGTATAGCTTCAAGTCTGTTGACGGGGGCGTAAAAAAATTCGGCGTCCTGGCGCTGCGCATCACCTCCGATGTCGTGCGCGAGCAGAGCGTGAACAACTCTATGCGCTTGGAGAAGCTTCCATTGGCCGGACGGGGACAATATCTCGGTTTGGTCCAGCTATTCAGCATCGAGACCGGAGAGCTCCTGGCAATCATGCCGGATGGCCTCATTCAGCAGACCCGCGTCGGGGTTACGAGCGCTCTCGGAGCGAAAGCGCTCTCGCGCCAAAACTCGGAGACCCTGGCGCTCATCGGTTCCGGCGGCCAGGCCCGTTCTCACTTCCGCTTCCTGGTCTCGGTTCGTCCCATTAAGCGGGTGAAGATTTTCAGCCCTAACCCCGAGCACCGCAAAGCATTTGCGGACCAACTCGAAAAGGAATCGGGTATCCCGACGGAACCCGTGGAAAGCGCTGAGGCAGCAGTTCGAAACTGCGACATGGTCTGCAGCGCCACAAACTCATCGCGACCCGTGATCAGCTTTGCATGGCTGAAGCCCGGAATGCACTACAACTCGATCCGTGAGTTCGAGATGGACGAAGCCGCGCTCGAGAAAAGCGATGTCGTTGCGATCCACACCCGCCTCGGCGGGATTCAACATTTCCAGCCGCCGGGAATCGAAAAGGATCTCCCTGGCGTGCGGCGGGACAAACCAAGAGACTGGAACCGCTACCCCGAGATTCAGGAACTCCTGGTGGGCAAAGCCAAGGGCCGGACCAGCGACAAACAGATTACTTTCTTTCTCAACAACGTCGGAACCGGAGTGCAGTTCGCCGCCATGGGCTACTTGGCCTACCGCGCCGCCAAAAAAAAGGGCTTAGGCAAAGAAATCCCCACAGACTGGTTCTTGCAGGACATCAAACCTTAGCGGAGAAGAGAAATGAGTGCGAGGTCATATTTCTAATTTACTCGCTGCGCGCTCAGAGGTAACAGGCCATCTTAATTTCTTACCGCCGTGCTGAGCCTCGGGTTTTTGCGGAGACTTTTTCGCGATAGTATTAAATTGTTAATTTCGGAGAAACGCCATGGCATTTGTTATTCCCGCACCGCCGATACCCGCTCTTGACGTCAAAGGCACGGATGCAAAATTTCCGGTTCGCCGCATCTACTGCGTGGGGCGCAATTACGCCGAGCACGCCCGTGAGATGGGACACGATCCCGACCGCGAGCCGCCGTTCTTTTTTCAGAAACCCGCCGATGCCTTGCTTGTCAATGGCGGCGACTTTCCCTATCCCGCGAAATCGAGCGATGTGCAATTCGAGATCGAGCTCGTCGTCGCGCTCGGCAAGGGCGGTTCGGACATCGATGTGACGAAAGCGCTGGAGCACGTCTACGGCTACGCCGTTGGCATCGACATGACGCGGCGCGATCTGCAGGGCGAAGCCAAGAAACTCGGTCGGCCGTGGGAGGTAGGCAAGGCGTTCGAGCGCTCCGCGCCCTGTTCAGCCGTGGCGCCGGCCGGCAAAATCGGGCATCCGTCCAAAGGCGCCATTTGGTTGACGGTCAACGGCGAGACGCGCCAGCGCGGCGACCTGTCGCAACTGATCTGGAGCGTACCGGAATCGATCGCGCATCTTTCGAGCTTTTTTACGCTCGCCCCCGGCGATCTGGTGTTCACCGGAACTCCCGCCGGTGTCGGTGCCATCAAACGCGGTGACGTACTCAAAGGCGGCGTTGACGGTGTGGGCGCAATCGAGATTCGGGTGGTGTGAGCACCGGACGCTTACGTGCTTTGAAATGTTTACGTCCCGCCCGTCGAGGGTTTGACAATCGCGAATCGTTCAGCCGAAAATAAAAAAATAAGTACTAGTCTGGGGCAAGAAATCCAACAGAGGGAAGAATCATGCGCCAACTTTTGCTCGTAGCGTCGCTAACAATAGGCGCCATTGCCGCGGTTGAGGCGGCCGATGCCGACAATGCAGCGCCGGCCAGGTCAGCGGCGCGCGGCGAGAAGCTTTATATGCAAAATATCTGCTACACCTGCCACGGTACCGTGGGCCAAGGCGGCGAACGCACCGGGCCGAAGCTGACGCCCAATCCATTTCCGTTCGCCGCGTTTGCCAATCAGGTGCGCAGACCGCGCCGGGATATGCCGAGATATAGCGAGGAATTCTTAAGCGATCGAGACATGGCGGATATCTATGCCTACATGTTATCCGTCAAGCCGGGTCCGGCGGCCAAGGACATTCCGCTGCTCAGTTTCTAAAAACTTAACTAAAGACTTATCTGGGCTGGCAAACCACATCCACCAATGCCGGAGCGCCGCCCTTAACGACTTGCAGCGCGCGTTTCAACGCCGGCGCGAGCGCGGACGGATCGGCGATCGGGCCTTCGGCCCACACGCCGTGGGCCTGTGCGAGTTTCGCGAAATCGATATTGGGAGTATCTATTAAGGTACCGATGCCCGCCTGATCGGGGCGGCGGTTATGCAGCGCCGCCATCCGTTGCAGGTGCATCGTTTCTTGGATGTAGCCGCGGTTGTTGTACATCACGAACAAGAGTGGAATCCGATGGTGTGCCGCGGTCCACAACGCGCCGGGCGCATAAAGCAGATCGCCATCGGGTTGAAAGGACACCGACACAATACCCTTGTCCTTATTCGCCAGCGCCGCCCCCACCGACGCCGGTGCGTTGTAGCCCACGCCTGCCCCGCCCGAGCCGCCCAGCATGTGGTAGTACTCTGTCGCCGGCCACAAACGTTTAGGCCAATTGATCCGGTCACTGACTACGAGCGACCATTTTTCATTCTTGATCGCGCCCCATACCTCGGCCGCTAACCGCGCAGTACTCACCGGACTTGCACCCCAACCGAGGCTGGCGGCGGCGCGCGTT
>JBGPGJ010000181.1:0-4895 GCA_041483795.1 Sulfurifustaceae bacterium | reverse complement strand
CGCGCCCGGCGCCGTGGCAGGCGGAGCCGAACGAGCGCGCCTGGCCTTGTTCCACGCCGGCCAGTACATAAGACGCGGTACCCATCGAGCCGCCGATCAGTACGGGTTGTCCGACCGCACGGAACGCGTCGGGGATATCGGGATGTCCGGGGCCGAAGGCGCGCGTGGCGCCCTTGCGGTGCACGTACAGCCGCCGTCGCTTTCCGTCCACGACATGTTCCTCGACCTTGCAGGTGTTGTGCGAGACGTCGTAGAGCAGCGCCAGCCGCGCCTTCGGGGCGACGTGCGCAAACGCCTCGCGCACGAGGTGGGTCAGGATCTGGCGATTGGCCAGTGCGCAATTGATCCCCGCGCGCATCGCACCGAGATACTCCTCGCCGAGAGGCGAGTTGATCGGCGCACACGCCAGCTCGCGGTCGGGCAGGACAATACCGTAGGAGGCGGCGGCAAGCGCCATCTTTTTCAGGAACTCGGTGCCGATCTGATGCCCGAGCCCGCGCGAACCGCAGTGAATCGCAACGACGACATCGTTCTGGCGTAAGCCGAACGCACTGGCAATGCGTTCATCGTAAATGTGCGCGACCTTCTGTACTTCGAGGTAATGGTTGCCGCTGCCGAGCGTGCCCATCTCGTCACGTTGGCGCTTCTTCGCGCGTTCGGAAACATTGCCGGGCTTGGCGTATTTCATCTGCCCATGTTCCTCGATATGTTCAAGGTCGGCTCCACTGCCGAAGCCCTGCTCGACCGCCCAGCGCGCACCGCCGGTGAGCATCGCATCCATCTCGGTGAGACCGAGACGGATTGCGCCGGTGCTACCGACGCCCGCGGGGATTTTGTAGTACAGCGTATCGGCGAGATCTTTTTGAACCGCGAGCACGTCGTCCACGGTAAGCTCGCTATGCAGGCAACGCACGCCGCAGGAGATGTCATACCCGACTCCGCCGGCGGACACGATGCCACCCGCGTCCGGGTCGAAGGCCGCGACGCCGCCGATCGGAAAGCCATAACCCCAATGCGCATCGGGCATCGCGTACGATGCCTTGACGATGCCCGGAAGCATCGCGACATTGCACACCTGCTCGTAGACCTTGTGGTCCATGTCGCGAATCAGTTGTTCGGTGGCGTAAACGATCGCCGGAACGCGCATCGCCCCGTGAGGAGCGATCTCCCATTCGTACTCGGAGCGACGCGTGAAGAGATTGGTATCCATTCTTGATCCGGCTCTTAGGCTAATCTTACCGCCGCGAGCGATCGGCAATAGAATCGTTTGTTCCGCGACAATCCCGCCGGACCGTATTGGCACTTTTCTTGATATTTTGATGCACGTCAATGTTGCGCGCGCCACGAACACGTAGGGTTTCGAATGCACGGTATGGCATCCTTGGCCACTGAACCAATAAGGGAGAGATCATGGCACGCATGCGCAAGGCGAGGCTGTTAAACAGCGCTACCGAGGCCGTGTTACGCCGGCCGATCCGCAGTGTCAGGAGGAATTTATGTTCAAGAATATCTTGATCCCGACGGACGGGTCCGCATTGTCCGAGAAGGTGGTGCACGATGGCGCCGCGCTGGCAAACCTGTTCGGCGCGCGAATTACCGGCGTTCACGTGGTGCCGGCGACATACGTCATTCACTACGGCGAGATCGGACCGTTCGACGTGCGCTCGGAAAAGGAGTTGCGCGAGCTTGCGCGGATCGATGGCGGCAAGTATCTCGATCGTATCGAAGCGGCGGCGAAATCCGCGGGGGCGACATTCGAGCGCGTGCTGGTCGAAAGCGACGACCCGTGGCGCGGCATCATCGAAGCGGCGCGCAAGAAAAATTGCGACCTCATCATGATGGCGGCGCACGGACGTCGCGGTCTTTCTGCGCTCGTGCTCGGCAGCGAGACTAACAAGGTGCTCGTGCATTCGAAGATACCGGTGCTCGTTTACCGCTAGGGGCCGGAAGAAGGACGTCGTGCCCTGGACGAGCCGGAGTCGTGGTGAAGACATTGAAGAGGCTCTGAATAAGTCCGCTGATTATAATGGCGTGTCATTCCGACGAAGGCCGGAATCCAGGAACTGCCTGAATTTAGCGCCGCTCTGGATTCCGGATCGCGCTCGCCTTCGGCTTGCTTGTCCGGAATGACGACTAATATAAGGGCTTCCCTAACGTGTCTTTGCCCGGCGAGCGCCTGCACACGGAAGTGCACGCTGGGGCCGATCGAAGTCGAGATGGTATCGCCATGGATGGCTGGATTAATCGTCACGAGGAGAACGATGCCCTGGACTACAAAGCGTTATCCCCGCTCAATGGAGCATCTGCCCGCGCCGGTGCGCGAAAAGGCGATCGAGATTGCTAACGCCTTACTTGCCGACGGCATGGATGAAGGCAAGGCGATACGCATCGCCATCGCGAAAGCGAAGGAGTGGGCGCACCACCACCATCTTGGGTATACCGATTAAAACGGAGGAATATCGCCTTGGCCAAGCAAATCGCGGTCATTCAGGGTCATCCCGATCCGCGCGGAAATCGCTTTGCGCATGCGTTGGTACAAGCCTATGTCGCCGGCGCGAAAGCGGCGGGACACGAGGTCCGGGTCATCGATGTCGCCAGGCTCGATTTTCCGTTGTTGCGCACCAAGGAGGACTATGAGGGTGGGATGCCACCGGATTCGATTCGCCAAGCCCAGGAGTCGATCCGCTGGGCCGAGCATCTGGTAATCCTTTTCCCGCTTTGGGCGGGAACCCTGCCGGCCTTATTGAAGGCATTTCTGGAGCAGGTGTTTCGGCCGGGATTTGCCTTCGCCTATCCGGACGCAGGCGGAATGCCCAAGCGGCTGCTCACCGGAAAGACCGCCCGCGTCATCGTCACCATGGGTATGCCCGCATTTGTCTTTCGCTGGTACTTCGGCGCTCATGGTCTGAAAAGCTTGAAACGCAGTATCCTCGGCTTCAGTGGCATCGGCCCGATCAAGGACAGTCTGATCGGAACGATCGAGGCCGCCGACAATAGCGTCAGGGAGAAATGGCTTGTGAAGATGCGCGCGCTCGGAGGGGAGGCGATATAAGGGGGCGCTAAATCGGGGCACTCCGGAAGGGAGATGATCGCTGTTGGAAGCTGGAACCGCAAATTCGCGAGGCCGTGTCATCTTCAGAGGTAGTCTCCGAGCACGCCAACGCGCGAGTGCCGATGGCCCAACCTGCTGGCAGTGTGTGCGATCTTAAGCGGCGGATGTCGCAGCCCTCGACGGTGACGTTTCTGGCGTTTCTCGGCGTTGGCGCCGTTCCGCTGTTGCCGCTGTTTCTGCCGAGCGCAAGCCCGGACACGCAGTTCTTGTTGAGCGTGGTATTGGCCGGCGCGGTGTTCTACGGCATCGGCACGGTCAAAGGGATCGTGCAGGGACGTTCCATTCTCGCCGCCGGGTTCGCAATGCTGGCGACCGGCGCGGGTGCGGCGTCGCTGGCGTTCCTCGTCGGTTTCGGATTGCGCAAGTTGATCGGTGCTTAGTGTCCGGCGCGCTATACGTCGACCACGCACTGCGCGATCCATCTATCCTGTTCGTTCGCCACGCGCAGGGCGGTGTACGTGGCGCCCTTGACCTCGACCGCCGGTTCGTGGCGTGCACGGATGACCGGTTCGCCCCAGGCGTGTGCCTCGAGGCGGTGGTCGGTGATACGCACGTCGACGCGCGAGAACAGCAGCTTGCGCGTGGCCATTTCGTAAATCAGCGCGTTGAGCCAGTCCACGAGCAGCATCTCGTCGTCAGGCGCGCTGCAGCTGATCGTCACCGGTTCCACGGCGCGCACGCCAACGGGGTCGGTAATGACGGCGGTCAAGGCGAGTGCGGCCTGCGCGAAGGCCTCTTCCTTCGTGCGACCGATGCCGCGCACGCCCATGTCGGCGTCATGCGCGAAGTGTTCCCAGCGCGGTAATAGTTGTGCAGCGGTAGCGTCCGCTTGCTTCAAGCGGCGGCGCCCGCCAGCCGCACTGGCATGCGGCGTGCGCCCCAATTTCCCGGCCGCTCCTCGAACACACCTGGAAGCGGCGTGCCGCAGGAGCTGCACTTGCCGTCTTTGTCGAGACTCCAAGTCGTCATCTCGTACCAGTCGCGGCCGATGAGTTTCGCGCGACACCGGTGGCAATAGGTCGAACCGCCGTCTTCGTCGTGCACGTTGCCGGTATAAACGTAACGCAACCCGTTTTTCATCGCGATGCGCCGTGCGCGCGTGAGCGTCGCTGCCGGGGTGTTCGGTAGCTCCGTCATTTTCCAGTCGGGATGAAACGCCGTGAAGTGCCAAGGCACATCCGGTCCGAGGTGTTCGACGGCCCACTGCGTCATCTCCTCGATCTCCTTTTCCGAGTCGTTTTGTCCAGGGATGAGCAGTGTCGTGACCTCGAACCACACCTTGGTTTCGTGCTTGAGGTATTCAAGAGTTTCGAGCACCGGTTGCAAATGTCCGCCGCAGATCTTCCAGTAGAATTCCTCGGTGAAGCCTTTGAGGTCCACGTTGGCGGCGTCCATGTATCGGTAGAACTCGCGCCGCGGTTCGTCACAAATATAGCCCGCGGTGACGGCCACGGACTTGATGTCATGCTCGTGACAGGCCTGCGCCACGTCTATTGCGTATTCCATGAAGATGGTGGGATCGTTATAGGTGTAAGCGACACTGCGACAGTCGAGCCGCGTGGCGGCGAGCGCGATGGTTTCGGGTGAGGCCTGGTCGGTGAGCCGATCGAATTCGCGCGACTTGCTGATATCCCAGTTCTGGCAGAATTTGCAGGCGAGGTTACAGCCGGCGGTGCCAAAGGAGAGGACAGGCGTGCCGGGCAGAAAATGGTTGAGCGGTTTTTTCTCGATCGGATCCACGCAGTAGCCGCTCGAGCGACCGTAGGTGGTGAGGACGATCTGG